>PLER01000065.1:0-2963 GCA_003136495.1 Acidimicrobiaceae bacterium | reverse complement strand
CATTGGCGCTGACACCGATGACGTTCCCGACAATTTAAGGTCAGCTGCGCTCGGAGAATGTTCACTAAGAAGTTGACGGACCGGGGGCTCGCACCCCCGCACCTCCAAGGATGCCCAGAGTCTGCTCTGGACGTTGTTGGAGGTGAGCCACTCCCTGTTGGACGAAACAACGGCCGTAGCCCTCAGGCCGCGGTCAGCGTCTCTCGCGTGAGACCGAACGAGCGTAAGAAGTTACGTACTCGCACCACCTGGTCCTCGGTCAACTCTCGCGTGCGCGTCGAACCAAACGACACCGTCTCACCCTCGACCGTAACCGCCCAGTTGCCGCGGTGGGTCTCGTGGACTTCGCCAAATCGCGCGAGGAGCGAACACACGTCGTGCCACTGGATGTTGTGGTTCAAAGGGTGACAGAACAGTTTCTGCGCGGTGACGCGGTGGTGATGGTCCAACTTGATCGACATACGTGACCCCCCTCGGCGGGCTTANNACGAGTTCCACGTGCTCGGTCATCGGGAAGAGGTCGAATACTCGCAGGTCACTCAGTACAAATCCGTTTGATAAGAAGATTTTAAAGTCGCGGGCGAACGTCGCCGCGTCACAGGACACGTAGACCACTCGTCGGGGACCGCGGCGCGCCAGGCTCTGGGCGACACCCTTGGCGAGTCCGTGGCGCGGTGGATCGAGGACCACAATCGAATCTGGTCGCACCGTGTCGTTGACGGACCGCGGCGTCACCGACCACTCTCGCACCTTGAGGTGACTGAGACCCACGGCGTTGGTCCGAGCGTCACGAACGGCGAAGGGCGAGGACTCGACGGCACTCACCCGACCACTCGGTCCAACCCGCTTGGCGAGCGGGACGCTGAAGAGTCCCACGCCCGAGAAGAGATCGACGACGTCATCGCCCACGGTCGCGTCGGCGAATTCGAGCACGGTGTCACTCAGGAGCCGTGGGGCGTCGCGGTGCGCCTGCCAGAACGACATGGGACCGACCGAGAAGACGTGGTCGTGAACCCGCACGCGCGAGTGCGTCGAGGGGTCGAGCGCCTCGCCACTCAACGCGCGCACCTCGTAGGTCTCGCCGCGCTCGCTCTCTCGACGCGCGACCGCGAAGCGTTCTCCTTCGCCGATCGCGCGCAGTTCGACCTCGAGGACCCCGGGCCACTGGCGCCCGAAGGCAACGGCGAATGACTCATCGGCGATCCAACACGAATCGAGCGCCACCACCGAGTGACTCCTCGCCTCGTGCAAGCCCAGCTGGCCGTCCTCATCCACCGCGCAGCGCAGCCGCGTGCGCGAATGCTGCGCCGGCGAGGGCGCGGCGAGGACCGTGACGTCGCGCTCAACCCCCGCGATGCGCCGCAGGTGTTCACGCACCAACGAGGCCTTCCAGTCGTGCTGGGCGGTTTCGTTGGCGTGTTGGAGGTCGCAGCCCCCGCAGCCGCCCGGGTGGGCGTAGGGGCACGGGGCACTCACCCGCGCGGGACTCGACTCGAGGATCTCGACGGCGTCGCCGCGATAGAACTTCGCGGTCGCCTCACGTACCTCGACGCGCACCAACTCACCCGGGAGGGCGTGGCGCACGAAGACCACGCGGCCGTCCGCGGCCCGGCCGACCCCGCCACCGGTGGCCGGTCGCTCGACGCGCACCGTCATCTCAGCTTCGTGGGCGCCCGGCGCCGCCGGACTCACGCGGTGACGCGAAGAAAGAGGTCGACGAGCTCCTGGGCGCGACCGCGGGCCGCGGGGGTCTCGCGGGCGGTCTCGTCGAGCAGCGCCGCGACGTCGAGCCCCAGCTCGCGGGCGTCGTCCTCGTCACTGGCGAGCCACTCCTTGAGTTGTGCGTCGTCAATCTCGGGGTGGAACTGGACCCCGACGCTCGCCCCGATCCGGAAGGCCTGCACCGCGCGAGACGACGTCGCCCACAACTCCGCGGACGCGGGTAGCGAGCAGTGGTCGAAGTGAAACTCGAACCACGGACCCGGCGATAAATCGACGCCGGGCAGCACGTCAATGTCGAACCACCCGATCTCACCGTGCTCGGCGCGCGTGACCTCGCCGCCGAAGAATCGACAGAGCGCTTGGGCCCCGAAGCAGATCCCCAGTATCGGCAGGTTCCGCTCGACAGCGTCACCGATCAGGGCCAGCTCGCGACCGAACCAGGACGCCTCCACCTCGTGGTCGTACACCGCGCACTTCGATCCGAGGATGACGAGCCCGTCGTAGCCCTCGAGTGACGGAGTCGCCGTCGTGGCGTCCATCATCACGACGTCGAGTTCGAAGCCGCGCGATTCAAACGCCTCGCCCACCAGACCGGGTCGGTCTTCAAGGTGATGACGGAGGACCAGTGCGCGAGCCATAGCCTTCGACTCTACCGAGGACGCTGCCGGCACTACGCGCTGGGGAGCGACCATCCGAGACTCGTGGCGATCTCCTTGCAGGTGGGGCACACGGGGTACTTCTGAGGATCACGTCCCGGGACCCACACCTTGCCGCAGAGGGCGCGCACCGGCGTGGCGTTGATCATCCCCGCGACGACGCTGTTATCGAGTGCCACGAACTCCCCGTCTTTGGGGGTGTAGCCCTCGAGGACGATGTGGGTGAATCGTTCGTGGTCGCCCTCGTCGACTTCGGTCGTCGAGTGGACGATCACCTCGCTCTGGGACTGCACGCTCATGGGAAAACTGTAGCGAGACCTAGGGTGGGGACGATGAAGAGTCGACGCCAACGCCGACCCACCACGCGCCCCCTCGGACGCGTCGCCTCACACTTCACGCGAGAGGGTACGCCGAAGAACTCCTACCGCACCGAAGCCGAAGCCCGGGGTGCGGCGCAGCTCGCCTGGACGCTCAATCGCGTGAACCTGAACGCGTACCGCTGCGACTACTGCCACCAGTGGCACGTTGGCAAGCGCTTACGCGACGATTAGCGAACACCTCAAAAAAAGGTCAGAATAGGAACAC
>PLER01000018.1 GCA_003136495.1 Acidimicrobiaceae bacterium | reverse complement strand
CGCCGCGGCTGCGCGTGCGCCGAAGTGTGCCCACGATCCGGCGAGCAGATCTGCTTCGAGGCGCTCGATCCCCATCGCTTTCCCTGGGGGCGCGGCGCAACGGGCAAGGCGATCACACCGCTCTGGACGGTCGCGGCGGACACACGCGTGCTCCCGCTCGGCACGCACATTTACGTGGCCGCGTTCGACGGTGTCCCGCGCCGCGAAGGGGCGAGCGAGCGACTCGACGGGTGCTTCGTCGTCGAAGACCGCGGCGTGAAGATCCAAGGCGCGCACATCGACGTGTTCGCCGGCGACGAAGCCTCGAGGGCGTACTTGAACACCGTCGTGCCGAGCAACTCCGGGGTCACGGTCGCCGTCGACGTCGCAAAGTGCGCTAGGTGACCGCCTTCGGATCCGTCGCGAACCGATACCCCACGCCGCGCACGGTCTCGATGTACGCGCCGGATGCCCCGAGCTTCTCCCTGAGCCGCTTCACGTGGGTGTCCACTGTGCGCGTCGTCACGTCGCCCTGAATGCCCCAGACGTCGCTGAGGAGCGCCTCGCGGCTGAGGACGCGGCCTCGACGGTCGTAGAGCACGATGAGAAGTCGCAGCTCGAGCGCCGTGAGATCGATCTCCTCGCCGGCCGTCGAGACTTGGCGCGACCGACGGTCGACGCGAAGCGCGCCGAAGTCGATCGGCACCAAGACATCGGGCTCCGGATTGGCGCGACGAAGCAGCTGCCCAACGCGGCTCAGGAGCTCGCGCACGCTCACCGGCTTCACGACCACGTCGTCGAACGTCGCGCGCGCGACGCCGAGCCCTTCGCTCGTTCGCGCCGTCATGAGCACCACCTGGACCTCGCGCGTGGCCACTTCCCGCTTGATCGTCTTGGCCACCTCGAGCCCAGATCCATCAGGCAGCGACACGTCGACGAGGGCCACGTCGGGTCGACCCCCGCGCGCGGCCACCAACCCATCGCGCGCCGTGCCCACCACCTTGACCTTGTACCCCGCGCCGCGGAGGGCCTGCTCGAGGGTCTCCTGGATGTCCTTCTCGTCCTCGATGACCAGAATTCGCGCCATGCGGGAAAGAGGAGCGCGCGTCGACCGGGTGGCGTAGGTCGAGATGGGCTCGTCGAAGAGCCTACCACGCGCTCTTCGACGTCGTTCGCCTACGCGCCGACGATCCCAGCCGCTTCGAGCCCGCCATCGCGCACGTCGTACAGGCGGACGCGAGGGCGGTCCTCCTTGTCGTCCACGATCGCCGGCGCGCCGAAGGCGTGGGCGCGCCCGAGCTGGACGATCTTGTCGACGACGTAGTGGAGGTGGCCGTGGAGGGCGTACAGGTTGGTAAAGCTCGCGAGCAGCGACATCAGGCGCGCGCCGCCCGCCAGCCCGTCGATCCACTGCCAGGCCCCGACGGCGTGGGCAAATGGAGGGTGATGAGCGACGACGACGAGCGGACGCTGCCGAAACGCAGCGTCGTTCGCGCGTCGCTCGACCGCCTCGGCGGCCGACGCCGTGAGCTCACCCGCCGAGCGCGTGAGTGGTTGAGACCGCGTGACGTCGAGCGGAAGGAACGCGACGCTCCCGCGGTCGACGACCTTTCCAGGGACCGTCGCGGCCGACGAAGCGTACGCGGCGAGGGGGCCGGCGAGCGCCCACTTCCACGCCTCCATGCTGGTGTAGGCGTCGTGGTTGCCGGGCACGAGCGTGATGCGCTCGGGATCGATGCGCGCGTCGTGGAGCGTCTCGGCGAGCGCCTCGAACTCGGCCGGCGAGCCGATTTCGGTCAAATCTCCCGACACCACGATGTGGTCGGCGTGGCTACGCTTGGCCGCAGCCAAGGACAGTTGGAATTTACGCGCGCGTGCCTGAGCGTCGAGCGGGCGCCCGATGCTCACGAACCGCACCCCCATCGAGTATCCCGCCCGAGACCGGCTCGGACGGGAGGCGAGCATGTGCACGTCGGACACGTGCGCGATGCGCGTGACGGTCGTCTCTTGCATTGCCTACTCCTTGCTTCGCGGAGCACCACCACGGCGCTCACGATGCCACTTGTGCGTTATCCACAAGGAGTCGACGGGTCACATTCGCAACGATCTGGCGACGTCCGTTCAGCTTCGCCAAATGACCACCGTTTCGTCGGCNNCGTGCATGGAGTACGGGACGTGGATCGCGCTCGCGCCCACGGGCGCCTCGATGGCCATCTACCTCGTGGTGATGACGGCGTTCTGCGTCGTCATGCTGCGGCGAAAGCGGCGCCCGCGCGCCGAGCCGACGCGCGCGCCCCTCGTGACCGTCTTCAAGCCGCTCGCGGGGCTCGACGACGGGCTGGATGACAACCTCGAATCGTTCGCGAAGCTCGACTACCTGGCGTACGAGGTGCTGCTCGGCGTGGCGAGCCTGCACGATCCGGCAGCGGCCGTCGCGCGGCGGTTCGTCGAGCGGCACCCTCGGCTCGCGGCGCGCCTGGTCGTCACGGACGCGGACGCCGCGGTGAACCCGAAGGTGGCGCAGCTGATCGGCCTCGATCGCCACGCGCGCGGCGACGTCGTGGTCATCTCCGACTCGAACGTCCGCGTGAAGCCCGACTACCTCTGGACGCTCGTCGGCGAGCTGCTCGAGCCGAACGTCGGCCTCGCCACCACCCTCTTCGTGGGCACGGGAGAAGATTGCAAATGAGCCGCGCTCGAAAATCTGCAGCTGGGCGTCATGATCGTCCCGAGCATCGCGCTCGCGTCGTTCGTCACACGTCGGCCGCCGACGGTGGGCAAATCGATGGCCATGTGGCGCCGCGACCTCGTTCGGCTCGGTGGCTTCGCGCGCGTCGGCGGCGTGCTCGCCGAGGACCACGTGCTCGGGCGGCTCTTTCTCGACGCCGGCTTCGAGGTGAGGACGTCGCTCGACCACGTCGAGAATCGAAATGTGGAATGTTCCGTCCGGCGCTCGCTCGAACGACACACGCGGTGGGCCCAGATGCGGCGTGTCCTCTACCCCCTCCCCTTCGCGGTCGAGCTGATGGGGACCCCCTTGGCGGTGGCCTCCCTCGTCGCCCTCGTCGATCCGACCCGCCCGACGCTCGCCGCGATGTTGGCGGTGGGGTTCGTCCAGACCGCCATCGCGTTCGTCTCGCTGGCGATCCTGCGAGGCCGAGGGCTCCGCTGGTACTACGCGCCACTCGAAGCGGTGCGCACCGTCCTCGTCGTCGTCTGTTGGCTCCGCGCGGCGGCCAGCCTTCGAATCGTCTGGCGCGGACATCCGTTCATGCTGGGGGCCGACACCGCCATCGTTCCGCCGCAAGAGAAGGTTGGTGTATTTCGTTCGAGACCAAGCGAAGGCTAGTGTCCTGAGTCCATGATTCGCTGGTCTCGGTGAATCCATGGGGCTCTGAGCCGTCTATCCGCGCATGAGCATGCAGAAGAAGGCCCGCAAGAGTCGCGTTCCGCCCGTAACCCTGTCGCCGGAAGAGCGGGAAACGCTGCAGCGCTACGAGCGCGGCCGGTCGGTGTCGCAGTCGCTCGCTCTCCGCGCCCGCATCGTTCTGCGTTGCGCCGAAGGCAAGATGGACAAGGAGATCGCCGCGGATCTCGGCGTGGATTCGGAGACTGTCGGCAACTGGCGTCGTCGTTTTGGAGCAGGACGCGTCGCCGGACTGAGCGACCTTCCGAAGCCCAATGTTCACCGAAAACTCTCGGACGAACGGGTCGAGGAGGTCATCCGAACTACGCTCGACGCGTTGCCCAAGGGGTGCACGCACTGGACGACGCGCAAACTGTCGCGTGAAACTGGCGTGAGCCAGTCGTCGATCTCACGCATCTGGCGAGCCTTTCAGCTCAAGCCTCACCGCCAGCGCACGTTCACCCTGAGCACGGACGAATTTTTCGTCGAGAAAGTTCGCGATGTGGTCGGCCTCTACATGAGCCCTCCTGACCACGCCGTCGTCCTCTGCCTCGACGAGAAGTCGCAGATTCAGGCCTTGAATCGAACGCAGCCCGTGCTCCCACTCGTGTTTGGACAGTCCGCGCGAGCCACGACGACCTACTCGCGGCACGGCACGACCAACCTCTTCGCGGCCCTCGACATCGCGACGGGCAAGGTGATCGGCGAGTGCTACCCGCTCAAGCGAGGCGTCGAGTTTCGACGCTTTCTCGCCCGCGTCGAACGAGACGTCCCCAAGCCTCTCGACGTGCATCTCGTCGTCGACAATTCGTCCATCCACAACACGCCCGAAGTGCGTCGATGGCTGCATCGGCATCCGCGCTTTCACCTGCACTTCACGCCCACCTCGGCCAGTTGGCTCAACCTGGTCGAGCGATGGTTTGCCGCACTCACCGAAAAACAACTCCGCCGCGGTGTCCACCGCTCCACCAAGGAACTACAAGCCGCTATCGCGGCCTTCATCAAAAACCACAACAACAATCCAAAACCCTTCGTATGGCACAAAACCGCTGACCAAATCCTCGATTCGGTAGCTCGTTTTTGTACACGAACTTTAGAGACAGGACACTAGTACTACTGTGTTATAAACGCAGACCGCCGCAGAACGGGCATTGGCAGAGCTGACGGAGCAGGGAGCGGGCGAGGATGATGCGTAGGGTGGCGATGGAGCGGGGGTTATGCCGTTCCGGACGGATGCGACCCTCGGGGTTGGAAGTCAAGCGGGAATTCGGGGACTGATAGTCTAAGATGGCCGCTTCGGGCCGAGGGGGAAAAGCGACTCCGCTCAGCCACCAAGAAGCCATAGGCGGCGATACAGAGTGTGGCGTGATGATGAAAGCCGCGCCAGCCTCTGCCTTCGTAATGCCCCAGTCCGAGTTCCTGTTTCAGTTCCTGATAGTCCCGTTCAATGATCCAGCGCTGTTTGGCAATGGCGACCAGATCTTTTAGCTTCGTATCCGCAGCCAGTGTGGAGAGCCAATATTTGGCAGGTTCGGCCTCGCCTTTGGGCCACTCAATTAGCAACGTCTCTTCGGCATGCGGCTTGTCCTGCTCGTAGTCACGATGTGCCGGGCGAACTCGCACTGCCGCAAAACGGGAACGAAGCTTCTGTTCGGTGCCCTGCCGCCAGTTCACTGTCTTCCATGCCTTCGCAGGTAAATCAGACGCCAGTTGCTTCACCGAAACAGGCTGATGGTGTTTGTCCCGCCGCAGCAAGCGCGGTGGCCGTCCCATCTGTTGGCGTGGCGCAGGCGGCAGCGGTTTGGTCCCCGGCGCCCACACCGTTAACGAAGACTGCACGCCCACCGCATACTCCAGCCCCAGTTCCGTTATGCCTGCTCGAAACCGTCCGTCCACTCCATACCCAGCATCGGCAACAACTACACCCCGCGTCACCTCTTCTTCGACCGCTTTCTTGATCTGCGCCAGAGCGATCTGTGGCTTGGTTTGAAACTGAATTTCCTCCGGGATGCCGCCTTCCTTCCTCTTCTTCTTGTTCTCTGTCCACGATTCTGGAAGATACAAACGGAAGGCAATCGGCAAACTCGCTGACCAGGTGGCCACCGACAGGCTGACCGCCACGCGGCAGTTATCCTGCTTTCCGACCTGACCACAATACTGCCTTGCTACGCCCACCGAATGACTGCCTTTCTTGGGAAAGCCGGTGTCATCCACAATCCAGCACACAGTTTTGCCTTGCTCCTGCATCGCTGGCAGAACCGAACTCCGCACCTGCCGCAGCAACTCTTCATCGCTCCACGGCGCATCCGCCACCAAATGATGCAAACTCTGGTGCATGCGCTGAACGTTATCAGGGGCCAGTCGTGCAGCCATGGGCTCTACGCTCTTTCGTTCGCCGGGTAACAATAGCCCCGCACAATAGTTCTTCAGAGGAGTTTCACGATCAGCATGTCCCGCGGCTTTGGCCAGGCCTTTCATGTATGCCGCAAAGCGTTTCTCTTGTGGGCCTGGCTCGGAGGTTTTCTTTCCCACAAAACAATTCTATCTCAATTTGTTCTCGTTTATAACACAGTAGTACTAG
>PLER01000121.1 GCA_003136495.1 Acidimicrobiaceae bacterium | reverse complement strand
TTCATGATCCGCGTGTAGATGTTCCCCAGCTCCTCGAGACCGAAGAGGGCCGCCGCGTGCGACGTGTCGCGGAAGGTGTAGCTCGTGGTCTGGTAGATCGGGACGGCACGGGCGCCGGTCGTCGGATCGGGCACGGCACCGGAGTGGATCTGACGAGTCTCAAAACCCCAGTCGGGCATGGCAACAGCCTCCTTTGCTCGGATCAACCTGCCGACAGACCAGCGGGCAACCTCGGGCCAATCCTTACAAACCTGACTAATTTGGTCAACTTTGGGTGCGGCGCCACCGCCGCGCCGACCCGTCGCCAGCATCGCGCGCTCGGTCGGATCATTCCCGGTCGTTCCGGAGTTACGGACCGACCTCCGCCCGCCACGGGCCGAGGTCGAGGGCCGGGTAGCGCTCGTCGAGTCGGCGAGTAGCCGCGCGAGCACTGGGTCGACGACCCACGCGTCGCCATTCGAGCCGAAGATCCGTCAAGAGGTCGGTGGTGAAGTTCATGGGACCCAGTAAAAAAGTCACCACGCACCGCACCGCGACGCTCACCACACTCTTCCGCGCACCATTTCTCACGCCCTGATCGTGACTCAGGGCACGCACTCGGCAACGCACATAGTGGCGACGTAGGCTACGGCGATGGACATTGAATCCTTCTACGAACAGAACGAGGCCCGGCGCGAGAGCGCCGAGTTCGAATTCGGTTCTGAGTGGACCGACAGCGCGGACAACGAATACGAGTTGTCCTGGGTTGAGGCGACCGGCGAGCTCTACCTCATGGTTGAGCCCGACGCCGTGGTGACCGAAGACATGTTCGGTGACTTTCTCGTCTCGAACGAACCAGTCACCGACTTAACGGTCGTGGTGATCGGCAAGGTGGCCTCACTGGCCGCCCTGGAGGATCTCATTGAAGGCTGGGAAGAAGCGATGTTGGACGAGAACTCGCTCGCTTGGCTCTACGAGCGTTTGCCGCAGGGCGCTTAAGAGCCGAGATAGGGCGTCGAGGAGTCGGCCACTCGACAGAGACGAGTGAGCGACGCAACGAGATTGGCCAACGGCACCCGTTCGGCTTCGTTGATCGTGGTCATCAGGGCGTTCCAACTTCCGTCGGCCGACGTCGCCGCGGCGGCGGACGGCGTTCCTTTTAGTAGTTCGCTCAGCGCCGCGGCCTCTAGAGTCCGTACCCGAGCGCCAGAGAGTCCTGGCTGCTCACTCTGTTGCTCAATGACGAGGGCGCGTTTGACCTCGACGCAACTCTTTCGAGCGTCCGACACCGCCGCGCTGGTGCCACACGAAGCCAGCGACACGCCCGCCACGCTCAGGGTTGCGACGACGACCAGTGATCGAGTTAGCCGAGCCACGAGTCCGCGGATTGGAGCAAGAAGTCGCTCACGCTGCGTCCGCGCTCAAAGATGTCACACAGCGGGTCTTCGCCCTTGGCGACTTGGCTTAGGGAGATCGCCCGTCGCGCCACGATAGAGATCCGTCGCTCGGAGCCTTCGGTGGGCGAGGAGAAGGCGTCGGTCGCGGTCACCTCTAGGGGCATCTCGAGCCCGCCAATGGGCGCGAGATCGATCGCGAGGCGCAACAGATCGGGCCCGTGGGGCATCGGGGGCAGGCTCCACGTCAAGACGAGTGGAAAATGGAACTCATCGGGTGGATCGACCTCGTCGGGGAGTCCCAGCACCGCGTCCTCAAAGGCGAGCAATGTGCGCGGATCGACGTCGAGTTCGATGTGAAGGTCGACTGGACCNNTCGTCGTGTACGTGAAACCCGTGGGTCACCGCGTGGTCCTTGAGGTCGGCAACGAACCCTGCGACGTCAATGGCGGCCATCACCACTCAGGTTAGCCGCGAGGCCCGGTAGCGTAACTGCGTGCGCACGTCACTTCTCACCCCTCTTCGCGACTGCGCGCAGGAGATCGGTGCCCTCGTCACGTCGGGACGTCACGAGGGCCTCTCGGGTCTTCGCACGTCGCAGTATCGACTCGATATAGTCGCCGACGAGGTGGCCCTGCGCGTGCTGCACGGTGCGGGATTTCGCGTCGTCAGTGAAGAGTCGGGGATCTCCGGTGAAGGCGAGTACACGGTCGTCGTTGACCCCATCGACGGCTCGACGAACTGCGATCACGGTATTCCGTTCTTTGCCACCAGTCTCGCGGTGTTGCGCGAGAACGAACTCGTTGCGGCGCTCGTGATGAATCACGCCACCGGCACGATCTTCGAAGCCGAAGCGGGTGGCGGCGCTGAGAGGGACGGCGCGTCGATAGTACCGAGTGACCAACGCGACCTCTCCCAGGCGATCGTCGGCTTCTCCGGCCTGCCCTCGCGTCACCTCGGTTGGGCGCAGTACCGTGCGCTCGGGGCGGCGAGCTTGGAGATCTGCCTCGTCGCGGACGGATCGCTTGACGCTTACACCGTCGCGCACGGTTCGACCCTCAATCCCTGGGACTACTTAGGTGGTCTCTTGGTCGCGAAAGAAGCCGGTGCGGTCGTTGAAGACTACGACGACGAGGAACTCGTCACCGACGAACGCGTGCGTCGCCGTCCAATCTTTGCAGCGACGACAGAACTGCTGGCGACCCTGCGCCAAGCGGGGAACCTCTAGGCTGGACTCCTTCGGGCGCTTAGCTCAGTTGGCTAGAGCAGCTGATTTACACTCAGCAGGTCGGGGGTTCGAGTCCCTCAGCGCCCAC
>PLER01000021.1 GCA_003136495.1 Acidimicrobiaceae bacterium | reverse complement strand
CAGGCGTCGCCGTAGCCGTAGGTGGTCGTGTGCCCGAGCCAGTCGGTCACCGTCGAGAGACGACCCATCGAGTCGTAGGTTCTGGTGACCGTCGTATTCGTGGACGAACTCGCGGACGAGCAACTCGCACTCGTGCTAACCGGATAGGCCACGCAGGAGACTTGACCCGCGTCGTTGTACTGGTACGAGACGGTCTTGGCGTTACCGTCGGTCGTGCTCACGAGTTGACCGTTCGTGTAGGAGTAGGTCGTCTGTTGACTCCACTGGGTGGGCGTCGCCGGATTGGCGACGTTATCGCTCATCGAGGTCACGTCGCCGGCGTCGTTGTAGAGGTACTGGGTCACGCCGCCCTTGCTCGGACCCTCTCCGCAGGGATGCGGGTACGAGGTCGGCGCCTTGGTACAGATCTCGCCGTTGGCGTTGTAGTAGTCCTCAACCGCGGTACCGTCGGGATTGGTCGTGATCAGGAGATTCCCGTCGGCGTCGTAGGAGTACTTCGTCACGGCACCCGCGTTGTTCGTCGTCGAGGTCGCGAGCGTTGGGTAGGAAGAGTTCGCGAACACGTTCGTCGTGACGTTGCCGCTCGGGTCGGTGACCGAGGTGGCGCTCCCGAGTGCGTTGAAGGCTGTCGTCGTGTCGCCCGAGACGACGTTGCACTGGGTGGCGCTCCCCATCGGCAGGCTCGTTCCGCTACTCGGGAACGAGCTCAACGTCTGCGCGTCGCCAGTGACGCACGCGTTGCCGTAGTCGTCGAACGCGCTGTACTGAATCGTCGTCCCGTATGGATCGACGACTTCGGTCGCCTGGTTCGGGTACGCCAGGTTGCCGTAGTAATACGTCGTGGTGTTGCCTAACGAGTCCGTCTTCGTCGCCACGTTCGTGCTGCCCGGCACGTAGGTGAACTGAGTGCCGCCCGCCATGCTCGGCTCCAGCGTCGTGCTGGTCGGACAGCCAGCACCGTATGATCCGCTGCCCTGATCTTGGTAGCACGGTCGGTTGTCACCGTCGTAGACCGTGGTGGTGTACAGCGAGTTGGTCGAGTTACCGGTCTTGGTGAGGTTGCCCGCCGCGTCGTAGGAGTCGGTCGTCGACATGCCGTCGGGTTCGGTGATCGTCGCCGGCAGCGAGGTCCCCGTCACGTAACTCGTCGAGGTCGCGAAGGGGTTGGACGAGGACTGCGACCCACCCTGACCGGTCGCGGGGATCGTCCAGAGTTGATTTCCCATCGAATCGAAACTGGACGTCGTCGTCTGAGGATCGGCGCCGGCACTGGTGTCGCCCGCGTCGACGATGGTCGAGGTCACGTTGCCCTCGAGGTCGTAGGCGTAGGTCGTCGATCCCACGGGTGCGCCCGTCGGCACCGAGAGATTCGGCGAACTACTCGTTGGCGCACTCGTGCAGCTCGACGGCTGGGACGAGGACGTCGCAGTCCAGCCGTTCGAAGCGCTGACGCTCGGCGGCGCCACGTAGCAAAGCAGCGAATAGTTGCTGTAGTAACCGTAGGACGTGACGTTCCCGTCGGGGTCGGTCGCGGTCACCACTTGGCCGAAGCTGTTGTAGGTGAAGTTCGAGGCCCCCGAGGGAGCGGTGGTCGTATTCGACGTTGGCCCGGGGAAACTCCACAGCAACTCATTGAGGTCGTTCGCTCCCACGTCGTTGTATTCCGACGTCGCGGTGTCGCCAAGGGCATTCGTCGTCGAGATCACGTTGCCCACGGGATCGGAGATGATCGTCGCCGTCGGGGCCACCCACGTCGAACTCTGAGCGACGTTCAAGGTGTCTGGGTACGTGATGACTTCTGTCGTATTGGCCATGCCGTTCCCGAGGTCCCACCCGTACGTCCAGGTCTCGTTCTCCAGCGGGCTGTTCGGTGAGCCGAGCTCCGTCGAGGTCTCGAGACCCGCGCTGTACTGGTCGATCTCCTGCGGCGTGGTCGCCTCACAGCCCGTGTCGGCACCGGGGCAGAGCACCTGTGCGGGATACTCAATTGTCGTCGTCTGGGACCCTCCGACGCCGGTGCACTGACCCACCGAGCACGCCGACGAGTAGGAGTACGTCGTCGTCGCCCCCGGTGCCGTACCGCTGGTGCCGCTGCCGTCCACCAGCGAGGAGACCATGCCCGGCGTCGGGGACGACGAGGAGTCGTAGTTGATCGTGGTCGTGTGGGCGTAGGTGGAGGTCGGTGCGTAGTAGTCCGGGTCCTCGATCTCAGTGAGGTCGCTGGCGTAGATGCTCCCCGCGGTCGAATAGACGTAGTTCCACGTCGCGGTGCCACTGCCGGTCGGACTCGGCTCGGCGATGCTCACGAGGTTGCTCGTCACCGTATTGGCCGGCGAGTACGTCAGGGTATAGGTGGCGCCTGACGGCGCGATGACGGACACGACCTGGCTGACGCTATTGAGCACTTCGACGATGTCGCGGTAGTCGTTCGAGTAGATCATCGTGCAGCCGTAACTCGCCGTCGTGGGACACGCTTCGCTGAGCGTGTGTCCACTGATGGACGAGGTTCCGGCGGTCGCGTTATAGAACACGATCCCCGCCGCCGACGATCCCGAAGAGGCTGCTGCGGTCGTTGTTTGCAAAAGTTGCCCGTCCCAAGCGAAGTACTGAATCTGTTGACCGCCTTCGACCTGATAGGTGTAGCCCGTCGAAGAGACTTCGTTCAGCTGACCCTGGACACTGGCGAGGGCGCAGAAGTTATATGTCGAACCACTAACCGTGTACTTGCTCGTGAAGGGATAGTCCCCCGCGTAGGCGGCGGCGTAGGTCGTAGGATCGCCGGACTCCTGACAGGACGTCGAGGTGCCCCCGTCGTTCGACTCCGTGAAGATCATCTGTGAGCCGTTCCCCTGGTTCACCGTGACGTCGGCGACGCCGTAGCCGTCGGTGCCCGGGGTCACGGAGTCGTTGTAGTTGGAGCTCCAACCGACGCCGAAGGGGTCAGAGCCTGACGCGACACCGGTGTTCAACTCGGACTGAGCGAGTTCGGCGTCGTAGCCGAGCGAGATGGAGAGGTCCCCACCGATCGCCGGGGCGTCAAAGAGCGTGTTCGACGTTGAGAAGTCGCCCGTCATGGCGTCGACGTCCGTGCCCGAGTCCAGGGTGTTCGACGGTGGCGCGGCACCCGTCACGTTCGCCGCGTCGCAGGTGTAGCACTTCGCCGCGGGGTTCGAGTCGCCATAGAGCTCGCCCGGGGTGTACGGCGCCACCGTCGGTGTACCCGACACGTGAGCTTTGACCCCGGCCTGCCATAAGGTGACGCCCGACCGGGAGATCAAGGCGACGTCACCGCTGTTCTCCACCGTCAGGTAGAGAGGCTCGTCGGCTTTCGATGCACCAGCGAGGTGGTCACTCACTCGGCGTGTCACGATTTCCATGTCACCATTTGCTTCGCGGTGCAGAATGCTCGAGAGCCCGGTCCCGGCGTCGCTCGTCCAGACGGTCTTGCCGCGTTTGAGGACCTCGATGCGCCCGTCCGCCAGAAGTTCGGCAACGTATCTACCGGACGTCGAGGTGAGCCGTTGTCCAATACCCAGGGCTCCCCCCACGTACAGCCGCGTCGCTGGCCGTGGCGCCTTACTCGCCACCACCGCGTTGGCGATGGCCGAGGGCGCGATGGTCGCGAGCGCCACGACGACCACAAAGAACGTGGCCGTTAGTCCGCGACGAGACACGAAACCGTGGCTGCGCGACGGTCCCCACCTCTTCCCTGATGTCACCACTTTCATCACCGCACGTCCTTCTGCGCTCGAACCAACGAACCGACGGGATTATCCACGCCGGCCCCACCACTTGACGTCGTCACCGAGACTGGATCGTTTCCCGATTGCCCGACGAACACGCAGTCCGAGGCGGATAGACACGTGAGTCCGCTGACTGCGGTGACCGAGGTCGGGATGTTGGGGTTCGTCGTCCACGAGCCACCAGAACCGGTTCCCACCAAGTAAGGCGCGGGTAGTCCATTGAAGGCAGAACCTGCCGCGTCACAGACGCCACTGGTGCAGGCGACAACGTCGAGCGTCGCCGACGCGGCGGGGGTCGCCACCGAGGACCAACTCGCGCCAGCATTAGTCGTTACCACTTCGAAAGCTGACGCCGCTGCGTTTTGAGCGACACCGGGATTCGGGCCGATTGCGACACACGTCGTCGCCGATGAACACGAGACCGAACGAAGGACGCCTGTTCCACCGGCCACGGTCTTCGCTGTCCAGGACTTGCCTCCATTGGTGCTCACGAGGATGGACGCCCCGACGGCCACACAGAACTTGGACGTCGGACAGTCAACCGATCCAATCGCCCCTAACGATGCGGGTACCGTCGGCACCGTCCACGTCGTTCCGCCATCCGAAGAGACCAGTAGCTCTCCGGCAAAGGGTCCGGCAGTGCCCGGCGACACGCCGGCACTCACGCACAGCGACGTAGTGGGACACGACACGCCGAGCAAGGTGGTGTTGTCGGTGGGAATCGACACCGACGTCCAGAGCTGTCCACCGTCGTTCGACTGCACGGCGCCGCCTTGTCCCACTGCGACGCAGAGCGTGGTGCTCGGGCAGTCAACTGCGTTGAGTTCGGGTTCGTTCTCCTCGAGCCCACCTTGCGTCCAGGTGCTCCCTCCGTCACTTGACGTCGAGGCAACCCCGTTGAGGCCGGCGTCCCCTCCGACGGCCACGCACTCCGTCGCCGAAGGGCACGAGACGGCATTGAAACTGCCGTTGCCCACGCTGGCTCCGCCCGACGTCGCCATGACTGGCGCGTTGGTCTCGCCGTGAGGCACCACCCACGTCCCGATCGACGTTGGACCGTTCTCGACTGCGTGCGTCGTGGGCCTGGCATGCAACGTCGCGACCGCGACGGCCGAGACGCCAGCCAACCCAACAACGGTGCCCATGGAAACGAGTAGGACCGCTAGTCGCTTGCTCAACCGCGAGGTCGTTGACGCACGACGCGAACGCTTCCCGCGCCGATGCTGTTTCGTGACCTGCTTCATCGCGACTCCTCTCGGCTCACCTCGCGCGACCGTCGCCGCGGTGACACGTCGCCTGTGAGACGTCTCATCCGCGAAGCGCTGTTCGGGTCTGTACCTACCGGCGACGTCGAATGATTAGCTATCGCTACTCGTAGCGACGAGCGCAGGTTGGGCCCAGAACCCCCCGATAACGCGCAGTTGAGACCGGTGAGCGTGCCCCCGTACGGACAGGAGTACGCCTCACCGACGTAGGCGGTGTAGGTCGAGTTCGACCAGCAATTTCCATCGCTCGGATAGTCGCCGTCCGGGCAGGAATACCCGAATGCACCCCCATCGGTCCCGAAACTGCCCGACGTGAAGAGCTCACACTCGCTGCCATTCCAGTCTCCCCCATCGCCGGTGCACGCCGCGTGGGAGATTTCTGCCCAACGATCACACGTTGATGAACCCGTTGGAGGCGACCACCCGGAAGGGCAGTACCAACCAACGTTCTCGATCTCGCTAAAGGGGCCGGAAACATGCGTACATGTATCTCCACTCAAAGTGTCTCCGCCCGCGCAATACAGATAGCTGTAGGGATACGTTGCGTAGTTCCAAAAGAAATTGACGGTCGTCACGTTGGACGACTGCGCGAGGTAGCCGCCGGCACTCGCCTGAGTAGCGGTCACGAGACAGGTCCCCGACACGTTGGTCGGCACACTTAGGTTGACGCCACTGAACGAACACCCCGTCGCGGTGCCGTTGGTAACGGTGAAACTCAACGCACCACCTCCGGAACCACCTGACGTCACCATCGCCAACGACGTGTTAAATGGCGACGCGGTTGAGGTGATGATGAGGGGCGAGGTAGGCACACTCAGTGAACTTGAGATCGTGTAGTTGACCGCCGATGAAGTTGATGACTGATAGTTGGCGTCGCCGGAGTAGACCGCCGTCAACGAATCCGTGCCAGTCGCGAGCGACTTCGTGGTGCACGTGGCGACGCCCGACGAGACAACTTGGCTTGCGCAGCCCGTGATACTCGTGCCCCCTGACTTAAAGTTGACGGTCCCGGTGGCACCCGCTGGGACCGCGGCGGTCAACGTAACGATCGATCCAAGGTTCACCGGCGAGAGAGGCAGCGCACTCAACGTGGTGGTCGTCGACGTCAACGAAGGAGACGTTGCTGCAGTGTTACTCGCCGAAGGACCCGTGCCGCCGGCGCTCCACGCCGCGACGCTGAACGTGTAGGACGTGCCGGCCGTGAGACCTAACTCCAGACACGAGAGTGGCGTGACCGGCGACGCCAACGAACAGGTCAAACCTCCCGGACTCGACGTAACCACGTAGCCAGTGATCGTCACGCCGGTCACGGCGCTCGGAGCAGACCAACTCACCACGGCCGAACTGGCCGACGAGTAAGTGGCCGTGACCCCCGTCGGCGCATTCGGTGTCGTGGCCCCTGCGGGCAGCGCGGTGACGAGGACGGACGACAGCAACGCGAGTCCCGATATCAGAGCGACGAGCGATGGCCGACGATGTACGTTCACGAGAATCCCCTGTCGCTGTACTCAACCGAGCGAACGATCTAAGAGACCTTGAACCGTCCGCTCGTTGATTTGTTTCCACATTTCACGGAACCTTTCAGATGGCGACGGTGGCTTGAACCCCCGTGGTCACCAGCCGTAACGTGATGGAACACACCGTGATGTCGTGCCGCGGCACGGTCTTCCGGCGAAAGATGGGATTCGGAACTTCCGTCGGGAAGGTTCTGTTACGTTCCCGCCACCGATCGGACGTCACCCTGGCGGATTGACCTGCACCCGCAATGACGCTCAGCGACCAGAATCAGTCAGACTTCTCTACGACACCGATTACGTCGATCGAGCGCGTGGTGGGAAGGATTGCGAGCGTCGCGCAGGCCGACGGAGATATCGAACCATCAACATCGACGCGCCAGCCTCGCAGACCGTATTTTCCTATTAGTTCGAGCAACTCATGTCTCGCTGAACCAACCGTTGGGCACGCGTGCGATTCAAAGTAGCTGTGCGCCGCTCTTTCGAAAGTGAGGACGTGGGGATGTGCGAGTTTGCCGTTGAAGGTACCGAGGCCAATCGACGAACAACTCTGATATCTCTTCGACGGCGGGAACCCGCCGAGGGTCCCGTTAGGTAGCACGCACAGCAGACCTGCCGGCGTTCTGCTCGACGGCGCGGACTTCCAGTGCAGTTGCGCCTTACACGTCTCCAGAGGGTGTGTGCCGTACGGCATCTCCGAGATGACCTTTGAGTGCAGGGTGTCTTGCGAATAGCAGCTCATCTGCGTCGTGTTCGTCACTGGGGAACGTAAGAACGTGATCGCGGCGGCAGCGCCACCTAGCACGAGTACGGTCGCGACGGTAATGAGGGTCACTCGCCGCCATGGCCGACGTGACGCTCGTCGGTGAGGGACATCCTTCGTTCGATCGAGGACCCGCTGGAAGAGTTCCCCATCTTCCACCAGAGCATCAATGTCGTGAGCGCTCAGCCCTCGCGTCGGATCGGCTTGCTCGAAGAGCTGCTTGAAGGGATCCACGCTCACGATTCCGCCTCACGCTCGAACGTCGCATGACCAGCAACGCCGGCGTCCGAAGACGACAAGTTTCCGCGCAGTTTGCTTTTCGCTCTAGTGATTCTAATCCCGACCGCATTTTCGCTGATCCCGATGACCAGAGCGATTTCGCGATACGTCAACTCCTCCCAGTACACCAACTGGAGAAGTTCGCGGTCGTTGTCGGTGAGTCTCTCGAGTGCGGTTCTCAGATGAGCGACGTTGACCAGGTCAAAGTCGTCGTCGTTGTCGCCCCTTTCCAGGGACAGGCGTGTAAAGAGACGATCCCTGCGGTCGCGTGAGCGCCGTTGATTCGAGAGGACTCGAAACGCGATCCCGAACAGCCACGGAAGTTCACGATCATGATCGGGTCTGTCGTCCCAGCGTCGCCACGCCACCAGGAACGATTCGATGACGACGTCTTCGCAGCCTTCCACGTCGCCCCACCGGCGCAGCGCGTAGCGCATGACCGCCGACGAGTGCTGGCGAACGAGACGGCTGTAGTCCTCATCTCCCGGATGGATACTCACGGGCCCCAATGGAGGAGAGTCTCGCCTGGCGACGTCCACTTCCTAGTTGATGTACACGGACTGAACCCGGTCGTTCCACGCCGCTCCGATCCACGAGACGTCCGATCCAGCCGAGGTGGCACCGGGGTACACATTGCCAGATCCGTTCGTTCCATCGGTCATGATTATGGAACATGCACCAACTTGATATGAGGACGCTTCGTCGGCGAAGGAGTACGCGGAGAGATTTATCCACAGCAACGTCGTTGACAAGATGAGTTCGTCACCCCCGTAGTTGATGTTCTCATATAGCTTCAGGCTCGACGAACACGAGGTCAGCGGCTGGACCAGGGACTGGCCCGTGGCGCTCGACTGCCAGGCCTCGTAGGCCGCCTGACTGGCGAAACAGTAGGTGCCGGCGCCGGTGACGTCGCACACCGTCGCCGATCCCCAACCCTGTGAGAGGTTCAGCGTCCCGCCGTTGTACGACGCAATGATCGGCGCGTTGGGTGCAGCCGACGCCAATGGCACACTCCCCGTGAATCCAACCAACATCGCCGACAGCACGACGGCCGTCACCGGCCCGAGTCGAAACAACCATTTCATATTCGCCCCAATCGATAGAACATCCCTTACGTGGTTTGTTTCCGCATAGAGGAAAAACCTTTCCGAGACACCGGTCTCGCGATCCAGCAGTCGTGGCACCCGACGTCGCCCCTGATCAACCTCGGTGTCGCTCGCCCACGAAATGACTCCACACTCGCGGAAACAGAGGGACGATGAGAGAAAACCGGTGAGTCCTCAATCCAACGGAACGTCACCTCGACAGCCAGAGCTTTGACTGAGCGATACTCAGAGGATCAATTTCGCGACGCCTATCGGCGCCTACGCGGAGTGGAGGCCATCGATCAGTCCCTGCTCGGGACCCTCTTGGCGAGCACCAGCGCGAATCGACAACTGAAGAGCATTCAGACTCCAACCTTCGTCTCGTCACTACTCATTCGTCTCGAATACGCGTCGTCGCAGATCGGCGACGTGGGCCAGGTGCTCACGGACCTTGATTTGGAGATGCGACGAGCCGTGGCCTTTCACATTGATGGAACCACTCGGCCCCTTCGGGAGCGAGGTTCGTTGACATTGCTCGGAACTCACCGCAACAGCTCAACGACAATTTTCGTATTGGCCTCAGGGTCAATCCACGCCGCGCTAACGAAGAGGCCGCTGGACGTGGTTCTCGCGGCGTCGTGGTTCTGGGATCATCGTGTAAATCGAACCAAGTTTCGACAACCTGTTGCGGAGGAAGAGTACCCAAAACCACTCGCGCAAATTATTCGCTCCGCCCAATTGGCAATCTCTGACGCGCGGCCCGCCGTCGTGGCGTTGACGATCGCCGCCAACGGCGAAACGCTCTTTGAATTTCGTCCGGCCTGAGTTAGGCAATGGCCGACAGCAGCACACGGTGTGTGGTCGGTGATCGATCGGACGAGGGGCATCGAGATCGCGGAGGGTCACACCGCCGCCGTACCTTCGACGCGGGAACGCACTGGACGATAGCGAAATGACCGAGACGAATCGCCACACGAAATGGCTCACACTGTTCACGCGTGGATCACGGCGCGTTGCCAACTATATTCAGGCGTTGTTACGAGAGGCTCGACACGATCGAGCAGCTCCCTGGTATCTACAAGATCCACCCAGATTGGGCCGGCGTGACTCGATACTGATTTGCGGGGCATTTCGACGAACGTGCGCGATGTTGCGCGTTACGTATCTCGTCATCAAGGGGTGGTTGAGGGAGCCATACGTTCCAGAAACGCCTACAAACGGCTACTACATTCTTTCACGGACCATAGGTGGAGCGTTTAGACCGGTGGCTTGGATCGCGAGTGTCGTCGTCGCAGGCTTCGTTGGCGCCGATTTTGCCAACGTTCACTCGTATCTGGGCATCGAGAATCGAATCACGTTGTGGATCGAGGTCTCCGCGTGGTCACTTTTTTTCGGACTTTCAATCCAATGGTGGAGACTTCTTAGGAGGCTTCAGCGAGTCCTAAATCAGTGGCTCGCGAGTTATATAGACAAATCCTTTGCCCAATGTCGTGAGTCCGACTTAAACACCTTGGGCTTTTCCTTAGGCGAAGAGTTCCGACGTCGGTTTTATGTAAAGAGCGTTAACGTGCTCGCCGCTGCGACCATTCTTCTATTCAGCATTTGCATCTATCACGTGACAACCCGTTAGGACGCAACCCCCGCTCAGTCTCGGACGAAAGCCTCAATCCTAGAGACTGACTAGCTCAACGCCTTCGGATAGCGGCTCGAGCGGCGGGACTCATCCGTTTCCTACCGAACGGACTTCAGCTTCGTTCGCCTCTTGGATGAGTGAAGGCCGAAAGAATTCGCGGATACCGGAAACAACCTGTGTGCGAGCGTGGTTCGCCTCGCTCGCACACAGACGCTTGCAAATGTGAAGGTGAAATAGTGACCCAACTCGCTGCTACCAAAATCCCGTCGTTCCGCGCAGTTCCCCCGCAGTCATCACTCGCGGGCAATCTCGGGCCACTCGCCGAACTGCCCGGTCACTGGTCGGGAACAGGATTCAACCTCATTGCGCGACCAGATTTTCAACAAAGCAATGACATTTTCCTCGAACTCAACGTCACGCGCGAGACGATCGAATTCATGTCGATATCGAGTCCTATCCCAAATCGGGGCAGCACGGGGCAAGAGGACATCACGCTGTTTGGTGTTCACTATCTCCAACAGATTCAAGACGCGACTACGGGTGGAGCGCTTCACATAGAGCCAGGTATTTGGCTCAACGTACCCGCCACGAACGTTCCTCTCGCCCCAGCGTCAGTGACCCGACTCGCGTCTATTCCCCACGGTGACGCGATTAACGCATCCGGCATCAGCACCCTTATCGCAGGCCCACCGCCGCTTGGTGCGCTGCCCGCGAACACTGTCCCGTTCCCTGTCGGCGGCCCCGTACCGGCCCCGGGCGCACTGAATCCATTTGTCGAGTACAACCTCGGGACTACGAGCCCATTTCGGACCGCTGACATCCCGCCAGAGATTACTCAGACGGTTGTTGGCAATCCAAACTCGCTGCTCGATCTCGCTATTGCTGGGCAAACAATCGTTGAGACCGAGGTCCTGGCAGTAGCGACAACCCCAGCCGGCGGAATCGAAAACATTCCGTTCTTAGTTGGCAACGCGAACGCCGTGGAGATGTCGTCCACGTTTTGGATCGAGAAGGTGAGTGACGGACTTGGTCATACACATCTCCAATTGCAATACAGTCAGTCGGTCCTGCTCAGTTTCCTTGGGCAAAATTGGCCGCACGTCTCCGTGGCGACACTTAAGAAAATTTTTTGATGGCGCACCATCGTTCGTTGCTAGGACACACGCGGGCCACGCAATCGCTAAAACCCAGATACTTCGATGCCGACACCGCGAACTCTTCTGTCGGATCAATAAACCATGCGCAACTTAAGTGATTGGAGCAACATCAATGTCGTCAGCAAGCAGTGACCGACAGGTCCCCTCGCCCTCCGAGAAAGCCACGGGCACAACCATCACGTCACGGCAAGCTGCTTCCCTTGTCTGGTTCGCAGTTTTCGCTATCGCGGCCGTCGTCGCTCTGACGTTGATTCTCGCCTTTCACTACGAGACAGCATCGGATGCAACCTCAGTGCTAGGGGAAGTAGTTCCGATCTTCACCGCAGTAATTGGAGTTCTGGTCGGCGGCGGTGCCGGGGTGGCTACCGGTTCGGCGGGTAAGCAAACGGTGCAATCGAAACTCACTGCATCAACAGCCAAAGTCATGTCCGCGAGGTCTGAGTTGGACGCCCTTGACGTTGCGGTGACGCAGGCCTTCGAGACCATTAAACAAAACCTGATAAGTCGGTCAGGGAGCCTAAAACTCTTTGCCGGAGTTCAATCGGACGATGAGCCAATCGCCGACCTCGGTGACATGGACAGCATTACCTCATCCATCGCGCATCTGAAGGGGATTCTTGACGCCTAACGAGAGGAGAAAGGCTGCCCGTTGTCTTCACAAGGGCCTCGATTGGCTGAATCATTGGTCAGGGTCGATTGGGCTCATACTGGCCTTCGTTGTTCTCATCTTTGCCTACCGTCAATTCTCGTCAACAGCGACGGAGATCGAGGCGGGAGTGAACCACTTTTCTCCGGGTTCAGACACGATTGTCGTCCCCTCGGCGGGGACCGCATACGAGCAGAACATCGCCCTGGGCGGCACGCTCTCGAGCGCTACGTCGGGCAGCGTAACGTCGGAAACGACGCTGTACCTCAGCGTGTGCACACTGGGCAAGTACCGGGGCTTGAAAGATCGACCGCTTAGGCAACCTCGTTGTTGGACTCATCCGGTGAACGTCGGTCTCGGGGCGTGGTCTGCGTATCCGGTCCAAATTGGTCCACCTGGCAACATCTCACAGCCGGCGTTCTACTTGATTCGACTGGATCTGGTATCAGCAAAGCAGTTTCACGAACTCGCGCTCCGAGAATCAAGTAGAGACCAGATTCGCGCCAATCAAGCCGCCGCCCGAGTTGCTCACTTGCTCAAAGACACAACTCCTGTCGCCGAAACGTCGATTATCCGTCCAGAGACAGCGTCGCTCTAGCGTGCGACTTTTCACATCTGAAAGTCGTTGCTTCCGTGTTGAAGTTCTGGACAGAAGAAGGAAGGACATTCAGTCCGCCGGCACTCCCAGCGGTGCAATTATCGAACCAGAAGAAATTCTCCGTGAACATGAGGGAGCGCATCGATGCCCGCACTGAATTGTTTCAAAATCCAGGGGGACTTGTCGTCGAGGCCGAAAGTCACGTTTGATGATTTCGTTGAACCAGGTGCTCTTCAGGGCGCCGAATCGTCTGGGCCTCAACAGTTCACGGGCTTCACTGCGCAGACCTATTTGATCCCCAGCCACTCTCACCCGGTCGCTTGGGCGCCTTTCGTTGAGTCCGGCTTTCCAACACTGCGGGTGGGCACCGCGAGTTCGACTTCCGCCTTGATGCTCGTACGAGCCAACGCCAAGGGAAGGAGAAAGCGGCTGACCGATCCCGTATTTGCCTTTGCATTTGGAACGTCGGGTCGGCGCTTACTTCGCACCAGCTGTTACGAACGAAATTTCGGGCTACGCACTGCCCTGAATGTCATTTATCCGAGGTCTGGACAAGGTTCGCCGCGTATCCGATCCATCGATACCAAACAACGCGGATCGACTGTGATGAGGAAGCGCCAGCAGTCGAGTGAGCTTTCCGATTTCAACATCTTCGATGTCAATCGGATGAGGGACGTTCTCAGTAAGGCTTCTGGGGTTCCCGCCGACACGGAAATGTGGGGGAAGCGCATCACCGGAGGGGATTCTCTCTCAATCGATCGGCCAATTCAGTTCAGCGAACTCGGAGATCTTTGCAGGTCCATTGAGGCAGCGCACTCACTCGACGACTACCGCGAGCAGTTTGATTGGATCGACTACATACAGCCGATCACGGACCCTTCGTCGATAGCCGAACTCGAAACGGAGTTGCTATCAAAATTGCGTCGCCAAGACCTCGAGAACTTGGCTCTCGCTCCCCCAGAAATCCTTGACTGGGAACAAGTTGTACGATTTCGGTTTTCCTTCGATCGCAGCCGAAGCAAAACCTCATCGGATATTCAGAGAGTGGACGTCAGGTTGTCGGATTGGGTGATCGGCATGCGAGCAAAGTCGCGCCTAGACGAGTTGGATATTGAGAGTCTTCGAAGCCAACGTGTCATTGCCCTCGATGGCGATGGAAGAGAGTGGAAGAGTTGGCCCGTTGCCAAATGCCTGGTCGGAGAAGTATCTCTAGGCGGCGTGACCTATGTGCTCGACGAAGGAGACTTCTTCTCCGTTCGAGGCGACTACATCCATGACCTCGACCAGGCCATTGACTCGATCCTCCTCTCGAGCGTCACGCTGCCCGACGGGACTCCGACAATGGTCGAAGCTGATTACAATCGGTCGGCGGCGGCCTCCGCGGGTCACCTACTTCTCGATCGCCAGACCATCCGGCTCAATGGTCAGTCCCCTGTCGAAATATGCGATCTCCTAAGCAAGCAGCGACACCTTATCCACGTGAAGCGCCATCTTGGTTCTAGCGACCTCAGCCACCTTTTTGCACAGGGATTGGTTTCGGCCGAAAGCCTTCAAATGAGCATCGATTTTCGTTTGAAAGCCCAGGAGAAAGTCAACACTCTCTGTGCGGGAAGCGCCGAGTTTGACTTCTTCGGAAGCGGGGCAATGCAAACCTCGGATTTCGAAATCGTTTACGCAATCGTTGAGCAATGGCGCGGTCGGTCGATGTCCGCCGCGCTCCCTTTCTTCAGCAAGGTGAATCTGAGAGAGGTCAATCAACTGCTCGTCAGTAGGGGATTTCACGTTTCGATGAAGCAGGTTGAAGCCAAAGTGGCAGTCGTGAGAGCCAAGCGCCGATAGGGCACCGGTGGGACGACGACGCTCCACGGGAGCCGGGGCCAGGTAAGGGGCACATAGCGAACCCGATCTAATCGCTGCCCCGCGGGAGACCCGAGCCGGTGAGCTCGCGAAAGGTTTCCGTCGAGCCGGAAACCAGCGCAGTCGAAGACTGTTATCAACGCTGAGGGGGAGTCATGGGAAGTCGTGCGAGAAGCAGAGGGAATTCCATTGCAGTGAGGGCAGTAGCCGGGGCGGCTCTCATTGTGAGCTCGGTGCTGATGGCGACAACGTCGGGCGCGTCGTCCGGTCCAGTAACGACGACTACGACGACGACAACACCATCGGCACCGACAACCTCGGGCGGGTCGTCGGCCGGATCGCCGGACGTCACAACGGGCGGCGGCGCTTCGGCCGAGTGGGGGTGGGACACCTTTGGAGGCTCTACCGCGCTCACGGCGAGCTACTTATCGACGGCCAAGTCAGACTACGGTGGCCACTACCCTGCCGATGCGGGCCTCTATCTGGATCATGGGTCGTCGGGACTGCTCACGTCCGCGGTCGTAAGTGCCGTTCGCAATGACGGGATAGGTATCTACCTCATATCAGATCTTGCGGACTCCTCGACGGGCCAGGCGGGCACCGGGAGTAAGTCGGCCCAACAGCAAGGGGCCGCCGATGCCGCGACCGCGGCGTCGTACGCGGAGAACACGTTGCACGTGCCAGCGAACGACGGCATCGCTATTTACGCCGACAACGAGAACACGACCGCCATCGCTTCGGGGTACATCACGGGGTGGTACAACACGCTCGAGGCCGACGGGTTCATACCAGGCTTCTACGCGAACCCGACGTCGGGGGATTTCAACGGAGCCTTCTGTGGTACCAGCAGCACGGTCCAGAGCGGCACGATCCTCTGGATGGACGAGCCGAACGGTGGCATGGCGAACAAGTACTATCCGACGGCGCCGTGGAATCCTTCAGTACCGTCCTGCCTCAACGGCAGCACTCAAACCGTGGCGGGCTGGCAGTTTCTCAACGGATTGACGTTCCCAGGCATTCCCGCCGGCGCCATGACCTTTGATCTGGATTCGTTCTCACCGGTGGGCGCGTGGTATTGAATTCTCTGAGGAGAGGTAGATGAGCGCTGGCACCCGTACGCCTTGGCTAGCGGCAACGACTGTGATGACGATTATTGCCGCCGTCGCGATCGCGGTCACCCTAGGGCGATCGACCGGAATCTCCGTGAAGTCAAGCGGGTGCGTCGCATCCGCGATCTCGCTGGAAGGCGGGCCCGTCCTAGGCGCGGCCGGCACCGACGGTGACGAGTTCCAGCTTCGCTATTCGGGTTTGGGGTACTGCACCTTTTCCGGCTATCCCATCTGGAACTTCTTCAACTCGGAGGGAGTGCAACTCACCAATGGCACGAGCACCTTTCCCGCATCGGACCTCTTCGGGGGGCTAGGCGCTCCCCTGGCCGCCCAGATCGTGCGCCTCGCGGATACCTCACCTGTGTCTACAGGATTCGAGTACTTCTACGCGCAAGGGACCAAGAGCCAGGACCGGAATCCGTCGTCGTGCATGGTGGACTATGGATCACTCGAGCTGCCGCTCGCCGACGGCACCGTTCTCACCCTCACGCGTGTGCCCTTGGCCGGTCTAACCTTGAACTATTGTCTGATTGCATCGAACATGACCGTGACATCGATCGAGGCGGCGCCGTGGCCCCACCAAACCGAGGAGCCCCAACCCACGTCGCCCGAAAAGGTGAAGGTCCGCACGTCCTAACAGCGCGTGTCGCCCCGTATCTGCCCGGAGTGCAGCGGGGCGCGGAGACTGCAGTTGACAATTACCTCATAGACATTTCTCCTTTATTACTAAGCGATCGCGCACGCAATTGTCCATTTGTTATTCCCTGCGTCGAGAAATCACGTAGAGCCAATCCGGCATCCTCGGCCTCGTATTCGTCCCCCATTCATTGGACGCGGTGAATCCGTTTCCGCACGCCTCTCAATTGAAAAATTAACTGAGTTGACCAACCGTTTGACAAATCCTCTTAGAGAATTGGTCTCATAGGTTCAACTCGTAAGTCAACGCGCGGTATCTGCAACCAATACGGCTGATGCTCCGTTTGCAGAGAGCGGCCAACCAGAGTCGGGTAAATCTTCGACAAGATCCGCGCGGTCAACACTGGAAAGATACGCCGCGGCCGTTGCCTTATTTTCAAAAATGGCGCGCGTCGACACGTCGTGTTGCTGGACGTTCGCGAAGAGAGTCCGAAGTAGTGACGATCCGTTTTCGCCACTGAATGCCGGTTCGCTGGGCTCCGTTTCAACTGCTGACCACAATTCCGCGAGATGCTTCCGTCCATTTGTGATGGCCAC
>PLER01000126.1 GCA_003136495.1 Acidimicrobiaceae bacterium | reverse complement strand
CCTCAGCCACCGCAGCTGATGTCACGAATCACCACGTCGACCGCGCCGTGACGTCGAACGAGGTCGACTATTGCGCTGTTCTCCACGTCTCCGATGCGGTTGAAGGCTGTTCAAATGATCGCCCGACGTCAACGTTCTCAACATCACTCGTNNCACGCTCGCACTGTCACAGACACACGTGACGCGGGGCCGCGTCTTCTCGGCTCCGCTCGTGTCTTGAGAGCGCTCGCCCGTTGAACCCGGGGGGATTTACTCAGATGCTCATAGTGGCGACCAGATATTTCGGCGACGGAGGACGGAGAGTAAGGTGATAATTCCAATAAGAATTATAGAGATATAGTGTTGGCGGGATGGTCCGCACAGAAGAAGGGATAGTCAATGTCTGAACAAGCAGAAATCGACCGCGTTGTGAGTGACGAGCCGGAGGCCACTTTGGTGAGTCGTCGCGGCGTCTTGCAACTCTCCGCCCTCGGCGCGGGCGCACTCGCGCTGGGTCCAAAGCTGGGTGAGCTCAGTGCGGCGAAGGCGCTCCGGCCGCACGCCAGCGCCCACGTCGCTTCGCCGAAGTCGGGCGGAACGCTCTCCTTTGGCCGCAATACCGGTCCGACGCAACTCGACCCCGCCAACTCGATCGTCGAAGGCGACGTCTACACCCTGGACAAGATTTTCGAGCCGCTGTACATCACGAGCCCCGCGGGCGAACTCACGCCCTGGTTGGCCGAGAGCCACAGCGTGAGCGCCGACGGTAAGACGTGGACGTTCAATCTGCGTCCCGGCGTCGAGTTCTCCGACGGCAAGGCCCTCACCGCGGATGACGTGGTGTTCTCGATCAACCGTGCTCGCAACGACGCGAACGGTCCCTTGAGCTTCCTCGACTCGGCGATAAAGACCATCACCGCGACCAACGCCTCGACCGTGACGTTCGAACTAACCCAAGTGTGGGCGCCGTTTCTCTCCGACATCTCGGTGTTCGCGAACGCCATACTTCCCAGCAACTTCGGAGGGAAGAGCGAATCGGCGTTCTTCGCGGCGCCCGTCGGTACCGGGCCGTTCCTCCTGGAGTCATTCGTCAAGGGCGGCAACGTCACGCTGAAGAAGAACCCGAAGTACTGGCAGAAGGGCAAGCCGTACCTCGACGAAGTGAACTTCAGTTACGTATCGAGCGACAACCAGCGAGTCGCCCAGTTGAAGGGCGGACAGATCGACATTGCCGCACAGATTCCGCCACAGCAGGTGGCGTCGTTGCAGAGCGACTCGTCACTCGACGTCAAGGAGTTCGGCTCGTGGGCCGTTGACCTGATCTTCTTCAACGAGAAGCGCCCGTACTTCAAGGACCGCAACGTTCGCCGCGCGATTAACTACGCGATTGACATTCCCGCCTTGGCCAAAGCGACGACCTACGGTACCGCGAAGCCCGGTGGCTCGTTCTTCCCGCCATCGCTGCAGTACTACTCGGCCGTGCCGACGCTGAACTACAACTTGAAGAAGGCGAAGGCCGCCCTGAAGGCGTCGGGCTTCCCGAAGGGCTTCTCCTTCAAACTCCTCGTCGATAGCGGGAACTCGCAGTACGTGTCGGCCGCCACGATCATCCAACAACAGCTTGCGCCGCTCAACATCAAGGTGACGATTGATCAGCAAGACAACGCCACCTACACCTCGCTGTTCGAGGCGTTCAACTACGACGCGATGATCAATGGTGCGACGAATGACATCAGTGACCCCGACGAGATGGCCTCCTTCCAGGTCGACGTCGAAGACGGAGGATCGCACTCCTTTTGGACCTACTACGACAACCCGGCCGCCATCAAGTTGGTTCGTGAGGCCGAGGTTGCCACGGACGGCGCCACGCGCAAGTCGTTGTACGAACAGATCCAAGCGATCGTGGCGCAAGACGCGCCCTTCATCGCCCTGGACTACCCACCGAACATCTACGGGTGGTCCTCGAAGGTGAACGGCTTCGCCGTGAACCCGGGCGGCGCGTATCGCCTCGAGGACGTCTGGCTGAGTTAAACGGGTAGGCGGTACCTGTACCGTTAGTGAAATTACTCTCATCGACGAAGCCCGACCAACCAGTGACGACGTAACCCCGGCTGGTCGACGGCGTACGGGGAGCCCGACGTTTCGCTACATCGGGCGACGTCTGGTGTCGGCTATCCCCGTGCTCGCTGGCGTGATCATCGTGACCTTTCTCCTGCTGCGTCTGGTGCCGGGTAACCCGGCGCGCGAAGTGCTCGGCATACACGCCTCGCCGCGCGCCGTCGATGCGTTAACTCGCCAGCTTGGTCTCGACCAACCGATCTGGCGACAGTTCTGGCGCTACCTCGACGGCCTCTTCCACGCCAACCTCGGGGATTCGATCTACTACCACTCACCGGTGGTGTCACTCATCGCCACGCGCATCGGACTAACGGCGGCCCTCGTGGCTCTCGCCAGTGCGTTCTCGGTGATCATCACCGTGCCACTCGCCGCCCTCGCGGCCACCCACCAAAACCGGCCGAGTGACCACGCGGTGCGCGCCGTGTCACTCTTCGGCTTAGGCATGCCGACGTTCTGGCTCGGCATCGTCCTCGGCATCATCTTTGGACTCCACCTGCACTGGTTTCCGGTCGGGGGGCAGGGCAGCGGATTTTGGGGGACCCTGCACGCGCTCATCCTGCCGGCCCTGTGCGCTGCGCTGGCCATTGCGCCCGTGCTCATTCGGAGTTTGCGGGTCGGGATGCTCGACGTGCTGGGCGCCGACTACATCGCGACGGCTCGCGCGAAGGGACTTCGACGCTGGCGCGTGACGCTCGTCCACGTCGTTCGCAACGCCCTGATTCCCTCCGTAACGCTGCTCGCAGTGAACATTGCCTACTTGATTGGTGGCACCGTTGTCATCGAGCAGGTCTTTGATTTGAACGGCCTGGGCACGTTGATGTTGAACTCGATTGGTAACCGTGACTTTCCGGTCATCCAGGGCGTTACCCTCGTCTACGCGCTGGCGGTCATCGTCGTGATTCTCATCTCGGACCTGGTGACGGCGAGACTCGATCCGCGAGTGCGGCTTCGATGAGCGCGGAAGCGGTGATCGGCGTCGACGACGCGGGGGAGTCGATTGTCGCGCGCTCGAGCTTCTGGTCGCGGGCCCGACGAAGTCCGACGTTCTTGGTCGGCGGGTCGCTGACGTCACTCATCCTGCTCATCCTCTTCCTGGCGCCGGTGCTCGCGCGCCACAACCCCGACACGCTGAACCTGACGAGTCTGTTGTCGGGACCGACGTCTCAGCACTGGCTCGGCACCGACGACCTCGGTCGTGACGAGTGGGCCCGAGTGCTCTACGGCGGACGTACCGACATCGAAGTGGGTGTCGTGACCGTGTTGTTCCCACTCATCTTCGGTGTAGCGATCGGCACGTTCATTGGCTACGTGGGTGGTGTCGTGGACACGATCGTCATGCGGGTCGTGGACGTGGTGCTCGCCTTCCCGTTTTACGTGTTGATCATCGCCCTGGTCGCCTTCATCGGCGCCGGGGTGCACGGAATCTTTCTCGCCTTCGGTCTCACCGACTGGGTGGTCTACGCCCGGTTGACGCGAAGTTCGACCATCGTCGCGCGACATCAGGACTGGGTGGCGGCCGCGGTGAACGGGGGCGTACCTCGGTGGCGGGTGCTGTTGCGCCACATCATCCCCAACACCATCTCCCAGAGTCTCGTCTACGTGATGTCCGACATCGTCCTCGTGATCCTCGCGGTCGTGACGCTCGGTTACCTGGGTCTCGGTCTTCAACCACCCTCGCCCGACTGGGGTGCGATGATCGGCGAGGGACAGGCCTATATCTTCACCAACCAGTGGCAGGTGCTCATTCCGGGTATCGCGCTGCTGCTGACGGGCACCGGTTTCTCCCTCCTCGGCGACGGTCTCGCCGATGTCTTGAGGCCCCAATGAGCGTCGTGAGTGCGGCCGTGAGCGCCTTGGCCGTCGAGGACCTCAGCGTTGAGTTGCCGCGGGACGGCACGACCATTCGGCCGGTGAACGGGGTCTCCTTTACGGTCGAGCGAGGCCGTTCCCTCGCGATCGTGGGTGAGTCGGGCAGCGGCAAGTCCGTCACCCTGCGGGCGATCTTGGGACTGCTACCGAAGGGCGGCCGCGTTACCTCGGGTCACGTCGCCGTTGAGGGGCGCACTCTCAAAGAATCCCGGCGCAACCTCGGACGTGGTCGTGACGCCCACCTCTCCATCGTCTTCCAAGACCCGCTCGCCGCGCTCAATCCGGTACTCACCGTGGGCGCTCAAATCGCGGAAGCCCCTCGATTCGTACTGGGCCTCACGCGGCGGGCCGCTCGTGATCGCGCGCTCGAGCTGCTGCGACTGGTCGGGATTCCCGATCCCGTGCGCCGATACGACGCCTACCCCCACGAACTCTCCGGAGGGTTGCGTCAGCGGGTGATGATCGCCGTCGCCCTCTCCTCGGAGCCGAAGGTGTTGCTCTGCGATGAGCCGACGACCTCCCTGGACGTCACCATTCAGGCGCAGGTGCTCGCACTGCTGTCCGACCTGCGCCGCGACGAAGGGCTCGCACTCGTCTTCGTGACCCACGACCTCGGCGTGGCGGCGGAAGTTGCCGAGGACCTGGCCGTCATGTACGCGGGGCGCCTCGTGGAGACCGGACCGGTCAGTGAGGTCCTCTCTTCGCCGAAGCATCCCTATACGTTTGGGCTGCTGGAGTCGGCCATCGACGTCGATACCCCCGACCGAATCCCCCTCGCGATTCCGGGCTCGCTGCCCGACCTCTCGCAACTGCCGAAGGGATGCGCCTTTCACCCGCGCTGTTTTCTCGCGACACCCGAGTGCACCACAACCGACGTCGAGCTTCGTAGCGTGGGGGAGGGTCGAGCGTCGGCCTGCCTGCACGCCGACCAGTTGACGATAGGGACGAGGCGCTCATGACGTCCGGCAACGTCCTCAACGTTGAACACGTGTCGGTCTCATTTCCGGCCGAGCACGGACGCAGACTCTGGGCCGTCGACGACGTGTCACTTGGACTCGAAAGAGGCACGGTGCTCGGCATAGTGGGGGAGTCGGGGTCGGGCAAGACCACCGTGGCCCGGTCGATCACCGGACAGGAGGTGCCCTCGTCGGGGGAGATTTTCCTCGACGGCGTGCCCCTCGACGCGCATCGGTCGCGTTCCACGAACCGGGCGATCCAGATGGTGTTCCAAGACCCGTACGCCTCACTCAATCCGCGCCTCACGGTTCGTCAGGTCCTACGTGAACTGTTACGCATCCATCATTTGGTCTCGCGAGATGATGAAGAAGAACGCTGTCGAGAACTGATGCGCGACGTAGGGCTGCCCCCGGCGGCGCTCGACGGCAAGCCCGGTCAGTTCTCTGGGGGCCAACGCCAGCGCATCGCGATCGCCCGTGCCCTCGCCGTGGAACCCCAGGTGCTCATCGCCGATGAACCCGTTTCGGCTCTCGACGTATCGGTGCAGGCCACCATCCTTCAGCTCTTTCATGACCTGCGAGAGCGTCTCTCGCTCAGCGTTATCTTCATCTCGCACAACCTCGCCGTCGTTCGCCATTTGAGCGACCGGGTCGCGGTGATGTATCTGGGCAAGATCGTCGAGGAAGGCGAGCGCGAGCAGATCTTCAGCGATCCGCGTCACCCCTACACGCGTTCCCTGCTCGCCTCGGTCCCTCGCCTGCACGCCGCGTCGGTGGCCCCGCCACGACTGCGCGGGGAACCGCCGAGCCCCGTGGATCGCCCGAGTGGTTGTGCCTTTCATCCGCGGTGTCCGCGGGCTGAGGAGATCTGCGCGCGAGAGTCCCCGGCGTTGCTCGAGGCGGGCGACGGCGGTCACCTCGCCGCATGCCACTTTCGCAATGAACCCCCGACGGACCTGGAGGACTCGTGACCAATCCCCTGTTAGACCCCGCGCTCGTGAGCGCGGCGGAGTTCGACCGCGTGGGCCGTGACGCCCAACGCCTCCTCGCCACGACGAACGACACGATCATCTTCCCCGGTGAGGCGATTCTCCCCCTCGAGGGAATCGCCCGATCACTCGGGGCGCCGGGGACCACCGCGCTCAATATTGTGACCAGTCCCTACGGGCGGTACTTCGGCCGCTGGCTCGCTCAGTCCGGAGCAGTCGTCGTTGAGATCCTCGCCGCAGAAGGCGAAGCCGTGAGTGTGGGCGCGGTCACGACGGCGCTGGAGTCGAACCCCGAAATATCCGTGGTCGCGTTTGTTCATGCCGAAGCCATCAGTGGCGTCGTGAACGATGCGGCGGCGATCAGTCGGCTCGCTCACGATCACGGCGCGCTGGTGGCCCTCGACGCGGTCGCGTCCTTTGGCGCCGATGAGGTGCTCATCGATGAGTGGGGGATCGATGTCGTCGTGGTCGGGCCACAGAAGGCCCTCGCCGGGCCGTTCGGCGTGTCACTCGTCGCGGTGAGTGATCGCGCGTGGGCGGCGTTCGCCGACAATCCCTTGGCGCCCCGCGACTCGAGTCTCTCCCTCTTGGATTGGAAGGCCTCGTGGCTCGACACCGAGAGGGTGACGGTACCAGTGATCCTCGCCCCTCTCGAAATTTGGGCGCTCGACGCGGCCCTCTCACGAGTACGCCTCGAGGGTCTGGGCGCAGTCGAATCGCGCCATCGCGCCAGTGCCGCGGCCGCCCGTGCGGGGGGCCGCGCTCTCGGACTCGTGCCCTTCGCTCGCGACGAACACGCGGCGGCGATCGTCACCACGTTTCTCGTACCCGACGGCCGTGACGCACGCGACGTCGTGACGGCAACCCAGGTCAACGGGGGCGTGGCACTGACGGCGGGGTTCGGCGACCTCGCGACCCGGGTGGTGCGCGTGGATCACACCGGTCAACGCGCGCAGTTGGGCGTCGTGCAAGCCGCACTCTCTGCGCTGGGAGCGGCGCTCGGCGAAATGGACCGCGTGGCCGGGGCCCTCGCGGCAGCCGAGGTGGCGTGGCGACACGTCATCGGCGGGTCGTAGTCGGGTCGCCGGACGGCCCTTAAGACGTCGCAAACTCCGGCGAGCGGTGAACAATGACGCCGTCCTTTACGACCGCCGCAACGTTCGCTGGGTCCTCAAACGTGGAGGGTAGAGCGGGGTCACTGGCCAGTATCACCGCGTCGGCGCGGTAGCCCGGCGCAATCACGCCCCCGTCGGGGTCATTCATGAGCGTGGCGCCATTGCGCGTCGCGGCGAGCAGTGCCTCCGCGCCTGTCAGTCCTGCCCGCATCAGACTTCCTATTTCGACCAGGTTCCGGCCGTGCTGCTCGGTCGTGGTGAAGTCTGAACCGACCGCCAATGGCAATCCGGCTTCTTTTGCGAGGCGAACGACTCCCTCGTGGACGGCGACCACGTCCGCAATCCGCGCAAGCGGCACGCCTCGGAGTTGTCCCGTCTCGACCATGTCACGGACGTATCGGTAGATGGTGAGTGTGGGAACGAGGGTCACGCCTGCGTCGCGTGCGCGCGTGGCCTGGCTAGCCGTCAGGTAGATCCCGTGCTCAATACTGGTCGCCCCCGCGTCGATGGCCCAGTCGATCGAGTCGCCGCCCCAGCTGTGCACCATCACCCGGGCACCACCCTCGTTGGCGGCAGCGACCGCGGCGGCGAACTCAGCCTTCGTAAAGAGTGAGTCGAGAACGGACTCGGCCGGCGTTGCAACCCCCGCCGTCGCCACCAACTTGATCCACGTGGCCCCCTTGTCGAGCGCGCGTCCGACCGCGGACCGCACACTCGAGACGCTCCCCGCATCGTCGGCGCCGATCATGTCGACGGAGATTTGCAGGCGTGGGCCCGGAAGTGAGCCGTCGGCCACCGCGTCGCGCACGTCGGCGTCCGCGCCGCCCGCGTCGCGCAGGCTGGTCACGCCGCCGTGCAGGGTTGCCGCGAGTGCGTCGCTCACTTGTGACCGTCGCTCCGCGGGCGAGCGACGTTCTCGATCTTCACGGTGGAAGTCTCCCCACGAAATGTGCGAGTGGCAGTCGTAGAAACCAGGGACGAGCCACATCCCCGCTGCGTTGAGTGACGTCGCGGTGGCTGACACCGAGGAGTGGTCGTCGACAAACACTCCCTCAGCGATCGCGATGAATGCCCGCGAAAGAAATTCTCCTCGCTCGTCGAACACGTGAGCGCCCTCAATTACGAGTGGAGTCGAGTCAGTCGCCATTGTGAAACGTGCCCTATTCTTTCGCCCGCGCCTACTTCAATTTACCGAGCTACTTGTTCGACCTTGGTGACGGTACGTACGACAGCTACGACGGCCGAGGTCATGTCATATCTGTCCTACCCGAGCGGCGCTCGATCGAGCTTTACGGTGTCCGGTGTCGTTGACGCTCCGCATCGTGTGACGATCTCCGGCGAAGAAGGCGTCATGGAGTTCGGACAGCCGTTCATATTCCCTTCCGGTGTAGGCGTCGCCGGCAAGGGTGTTGACGTGCCGATGCAGTGGTGGAAGGACGAGTCCACAGTTCGAGGTATCGCCGGCCTGGCCTATCAGGTCACGGCGTTGCGCGATATGTGGAGAGGGGCCTTCTCGAGTCACCGCTCCAGAGCCACGAGGACAGTCTCGCGTGCCTTCGCGTGGCCGCTTAGACTACGCGAGTCATTGGAGCCGATCCGTACTAGTGGCGGTCCATGACTGGTGCGGGGCTGGACGCGCCGTCTCGATGTACCGCAGCCATCGCAACTGAGGTCGGAACTCCGTCCTGCCAGATGCCGTCGTCGTCAACGTTGCGGCGGTCGTGACGGGGAACGCGATGAGCGCGAGCGAAACGGTCGTGTCCGAGGGCGGAGACTCGCAGACAGCTCGATCGTCGCACGGAGTTACCCAAGGNNGGGCGAATTGATCGAAGCGCACCGTGACGCCCTCCTGGCTCTCTCGGCGAAGCATCACGCGAGGAACGTTCGAGTGTTTGGCAGCGTGGTGCGAGGCGACGACTCTCCTCAAAGCGACGTGGACTTTCTCGTCGAGTTTGACGAGGACGCTCACCCTCTCGAGATTTTGGCGCTGGGCTGTGACTTTGAAGATGAATTGGGTGTCAAGGTCGACGTCTGCACTCCCCAAGGGCTCCGTCACTTCGTGAGAGACGAAGTGTTTGCTGAGGCTTCTACTTTGTGACTCGTCACGATGAGGAGTGGCTGGACGACATCCTCGAACACCGTGACGCTCGTGACCAAGGCTCACGACCGATACGCGTCCGCGCGATGTCTGATCGCGGTCACCTTCACCGTGTGGGTGTCGTCATCAATAAAGTACAGCACTCGATAGTCCCCGCGGCGCGCGGAGTATGCCGGAGCTAAGGGTGGACCGAGCTCTTTTCCGACGCGCCGAGGGTTCACGAGCAATGGCCCGGTAATGAATTCGTACACCGCATGAGAAATCTTCTCCGGGAGCAGGCTCGAGAGCGCCTTTGCTGCCGGTCGGGCGATAAGGAGGTTGTACTGTTCGCTACTTGGTGTCGACACCGCGCCCGGCACTCTTCATTGCCTCGGCGAGTTGATCGCTGTTGAGAATGTCACCTTCTAAAAGCGCTTGCACGCCCGCCTGGTGGTCACGCAACAACGCTCGGTCGGACAGCACGGCAATCGTCTCGCGCATAGCGTCGTAGTCGTCGGCNNCCCATGAGCACGGCGGCGCGATGTCCGTTCTTCGTAATTTCGAATCGTTCGTGTGTTGAACTCGCTTCGTCAACCAATTTGGACAACTGAGCTCGAGCATCAGCGATTGGTAACGTGGTCATGTACAGAATTATAGCGTGAATGAATCGCGGTGTGCTCCTGGCTCCCACTGTGAACCGAGGTCTACGGAGCGCTCTCAAAGACA
>PLER01000095.1:4074-22763 GCA_003136495.1 Acidimicrobiaceae bacterium | reverse complement strand
GCACCGAGGGTCACCCCATGATCGGCGAGCAGTGAGCCGACGAAGCTCGACCCGTGTCCGAGGGTCGCCGACTGGCCGACCTGCCAGATCACGTTCTGCGGTTGCGCGCCGCCTTCAAGTACGACGCTGCTCCCCGGTGCGGTGACGAGTGTCGAAGGCACCTGGATGATGAAATCGGCGTTGGCGTGTCCCAACGCGTTCAGTTGCAGGATCCCTCCAACGGACATCGGTCCGACGACGGAGTAGACCCCGGGCGTCAAGGTGCCGCCGTGGAGATCCGCGCCAGAGATAACGGACGTGGGCGTGTCGCCCCTCGCCGTCTCGTACGCCGTTCCCGCAGCGCCCAGCGCCGTCGTGACGGCCCCGTTCGCGACGTCGAGCGTGCCCGTCACGACGTTGAGCAAGCGAGCGACGGTGTCGGCGAAGGGTGTGGTCGTCGTCCCCTCGTCCGCGAAGCCGACGTTACCGACCACCGTGGCCCCGGCGAGGCGACCGACCCCGGCGTGGGCGAGGACTGCGAAGTCCGACGCGGCGCCTAGTGACGGCGCCGACGCGGCGCCCGATGACCCGGAGAACGCGAGTACCCCCGCCAGGCTGAGTGTCGTCGCGGCCACAGTTGCCGCGCAAGCTTGGACGCGCTTCATCGTCATAACGTGCTGCGTGCGTTGATGTGACCAACGACGGCCTTCGTTGACGCGTGACGTCTCTTGGATCATTGTCATGGTGCATCTCCCCTTCTCAGTGGGCGATCAACTACACAGACTGATCGCCGCTTCTGTTGAGGAACCTAAGACCCGTCAACTGCGTTCTTCACAACGCGGCGTCAATATCCATTCGGGTGTACTCATTCACATTGAACTGACAGCGCTGACTGAGGAGTACGTACACATTAAGTACGTGAGCGCGAGTGAGCGCGGCGAAAGTTGTCACGTCTGTGTCGTCGTGCGTCGGTAAACTACGACTCCGCGTCGGACACCTTGTCGCCGCGATGATGGCTCCTCGACGCTCGACGTTGACGGCGCATATTAAGTCGAAGTTGGGCGACACGACCAATTCCAATCGCGAGCACCACGACGGCGCCACAGAGTGCCGCGGCCAGCAGCGCCACGGCAATGGGTATGCGCCCACTCGCGGTGAAGAACTCGATGCGTACGTCGCGAGTGTTCTGCGCGATGAAGTCGATCAGCGCCACGCCGAAGAGCACGGCGACCGTGATGGCCACCCACGCCGCCGAGGTACGAGTGTGACGAACCTTGTCGAGCACCCGCTCGGCTTCGTCGTGGTGGTGATGGTCGTCGCCAACCGGTGCGGCCGGCGCGGGCGTCTCCTCGCTCGTCGGCTCGGGAGAATCGGTGTCGCTCACGAGCGCGACGCCCGTGAGGAGTTGAAGTACAGGCGGTCTTTGGTGGAGGTGATGGGATTCGAACCCACTGCCTCTACATTGCGAACGTAGCGCTCTACCAATTGAGCTACACCCCCGAAGAGGTTTCCACTTTAGCCGAAGGCACGGCGACCCTGAGACTCGCGGCGCCACGGCTCTTCGGTCTCAGGATCGTAAAACTCCGATACGAACACTGGTTCATAGGGCGTAGCGTACTCCTCGTCGCGCTCCTCATAGAGAGGCTTGACGCTCACGAGGGGCCGTCGCTGCGGGAGGCGCAGGGGCAGCGACGTCTCGTCGAGGTACCCCTCGCTCACCGAGTACAGCGCCAAGGCGACGTAGAGCACCACCGCGAACCAGGCCAACGCCGCGAGATCGATCACGATCGAGGAACCACTGAAGAAGGCGACGAGCGAGACCGCGACGGCGACGGCCACACATCGCAGGAACATCACGCGACGCTGGTCGCGCATCGAGCGACGACGAAGCGGCGGCTCGTAGGAGGTGACGAGCTCGGGCTCGCTCGGACGCGACGCGTAGGCGCGCGCGTAACGATTCACCGCGGGCGCGGCGGCGTGGCGTTCGTCGTAGTCGTAGTTCTCGCTCCACTCGTCCCAGGTTGAACGTGACTCCAGTGAGCTGACCGTGTCCTCGGGGTGAACAATGGTTAGTCGGGGACGACGCTCGGGCTCGGGCGCGCGCGGCGCCGCTTCGTCGGGGCGGTCGAGTCGGTGCGCGGGAATCACCGTATAGTCCTGGCGGCTCAAGACCTCGTGTTCGGCGTGGAACGAGACGATTGATCGCTCGGTCCCGCCGTCACGAAAGCGGCGCACCACGATGGGGGTCAAGAGCGCCACCCAAAAGAGCGCTAGGACGATTAGCAGCATCCGACCAGCTCCAGGAGACGGCGCTCTGACATTGCGCCAAATTTACTGTTGATTACTGGTTTTTTGGTGGATGTTAGGCCTCGTGAAGGCCGCACTCATCCTTGTCGAGTCCAACCCAACGTCCCGAACGACGATCCCCGGGGACCTGCGGTTTGAGCGTCATCGCCGCACAACCGATCGACGCGTATCCCTCGGCCCAGAGCGGGTGTTCGGGCAGGTTGTGACTCTTTAGGTAGTACTCGACGTCGTCGTCGCTCCAGGTCGCTAAGGGATTCACCTTGACGAGGTTGAACTTCTCGTCCCACATCAGGATTTTCATGTTGGTGCGAGTGGCCGCGTCCACGCGTTTTACTGACGTGATCCACGCGGGGTGCGCCACCAACGCCCTACCGAGCGGCTCGACTTTGCGCAATTCACAGCAGTTCGCGCTGCCACAGGGCGACCCCGCGGCGTCGGGTCCCGGCACGGTGCGCGTCAGGTTCAACGACCACGCCGCTTCAATCTCCGCGGCAAAACGCAGCGTTTCAGGGAAGTGCCCACCGGTGTCGAGGAAGATGATCTCGGTCGCAGGTCGCGTCTCGTGGACCATGTGCAAGAGCGCGAGGTCCTCGAACGAACAAGCCATCGCAACCCCGTCGCCGAAACGTTCGAAGGTCCAGTTCAGAATCTCGAGGGGCGTCGCACGTTCGAATCGTTCGTTGACGTCGTCCAACTCGGAAAGGAGGTCAGAAGTGGGTGCGATCAGTGGAGTTCTCATCCTCGTCAGGGTTTCTCTAGTGCCTAACTAGAATACAATCAGCCCACCGAGATATGACCACGACCTTGCACACCCCACACGCCACCGATCATCTCGATGTTCTGGAGTCCCACGCCCTCTTCATTTTGCGCGAAGTTGTCGCCGAGTGTGAGCGTCCCGTGCTGCTCTTCTCGGGCGGCAAGGACTCGGCGGTGCTCTTACACCTCGCCGCGAAGGCCTTCGCGCCCCAGCAACTCCCCTTCCCCGTACTGCACATCGACACCGGACAGAATTTCGCCGAGGTCCTCGAGTTCCGCGACCGCGCGGTCGCAGCGGCCGGGGCGCGGCTGGTGGTGGCCAGCGTCCAAGACACGATTGACCAGGGAAAGGTCGCCGATCCCGGCCACCTCGGATCACGCAACCGTCTCCAAACCGTCACGCTGCTCGACGCGATCACCGAAAACTCCTTTGACGCGGCCTTCGGCGGCGCCCGGCGCGACGAGGACAAGGCCCGCGCCAAGGAGCGGGTCCTCAGCTTTCGAGACGCCTTTGGTCAGTGGGACCCTCGTCAACAGCGGCCCGAACTCTGGCAGCTCTACCAGGGCAAGGTCAATCCCGGCGAACACGTGCGCGCGTTTCCCTTATCGGACTGGACCGAACTCGACGTCTGGCAGTACATCGGGCGAGAGCAGATGGACCTCCCGTCGATCTACTTCGCTCACCAGCGCGACGTGGTGATGCGTGACGGGATGTGGCTCGCGGTCGGAGAGTTCGTCGAGCCGCGACCCGGCGAGGACGTGGTGAACAAGATGGTGCGCTTCCGCACGGTCGGCGACGCGAACTGCACCGGGGCGGTGGTGTCGTCCGCTGCGACGATTGAGACCATCATCGAAGAAGTCGCCATCGCGAACGTGTCCGAACGGGGTGCGACGCGCGGCGACGACAAGTTCTCCGAAACCGCGATGGAAGACCGAAAGCGCGAGGGCTACTTCTAGATGGAGTTGGCCACCAAAGATTTACTCCGCTTAGCGACGATCGGCTCGGTCGACGACGGCAAGTCGACGCTCATCGGACGTCTCCTCGTCGACACGCGCCAACTCTTCGACGATCAGCTCGACGCCGTGGTCGCGGCGTCGGAGAAGCGCGGCATCGGCGACTTGGACCTCAGTTTCGTCACGGACGGTCTGCGCGCCGAACGCGAACAGGGCATCACGATCGACGTGGCGTATCGCTACGCCACGACCCCCACGCGCAAATTCATCATCGCGGACTGCCCCGGTCACGTGTCGTACACGCGCAACATGGCGACCGGTGCCTCGACCGCCGACCTCGCCCTGGCGGTCCTCGACGTCACCTCGGGCCTCAAAGAACAGACCCGTCGTCACCTCTGCATCGCCGCGCTGCTGGGCGTGCGCTCGATCGTGGTCGCCGTCAACAAGATGGACATGGCCGCGTGGTCAGAGATTGCGTTCCAACGAGTGGTCGATCAGATCGAGACGCTCTCGCGGGAGTTGGGCTTCACCTCCAAAGTCGTCATTCCCGTCTCGGCGTTACTCGGCGACAACGTGGTGACGAGTTCGGCCAACACCCCGTGGTACGCCGGACCCACCGTGCTCGACGCGCTCGAAGCCTCCGAGGCCGGATCGTGGGAAGTCGCCCAGGGCGCGCGCCTGCCGATTCAGTGGGTGCTGCGTCAACCCGGGGGCGGGAGGACCTACGCCGGGATGGTGAGTGGCGAGGCCTTTAACGTTGGCGACCGGGTCACGCTGCTGCCCGCGAACGTCGAGACCACGATTCGCGCAATCAACTTTGGCGGCGAGTCACGCCTCGAAGCCGTGGTCGGGCTCGCGGCCGATCTCGACTTAGCCGACGAGACCGACGCGGGTCGAGGCGACCTGATCGCAACCGCGCCGCTGCCCACGGTGACCCGAGAACTCGAAGCGACGATCTGCTGGTTCGGGGAGCGACCGCTGAGCGTCGGCGGACAACGACTTCGCCTGAAACACACCACGAAGTCCACCCCGGTACGCGTGCAGGCGATCACGGGCGTCATCGATATCGCGTCGCTCTCGATCAAGGACGCGGCGTCACTCGCCACCAACGAGATCGGTCTGGCGACACTGCTGACCGCCGACGCCTTGGTCGTCGACGACTACCGCGAGGATCGCGTGACCGGAAGTTTCGTGTTGATCGACGAGGTCACCAACGCCACGGTCGCCGCCGGCATGGTCGGGCACGCCTCGTTCCTCTGACGCGACGTCGCGCCCACATTTAATCCTGCGGCAACCAATCACCCCCGTGGCTTTGCCACAATTCCTTATGGAGCCACCCGAAAGCCGACATCGGCGTGGCCACGTGATCGTCTGCGGCCTGCGGGGCATCGGACTACGGATCGTCGAACAGTTCCGTCTCAGTGACACCGACGTCGTCGTGCTCGATGACGCCACCGGCACGATGTTCGACCGACAGCTGGCCACCTGGGGTGTCGCCCACGTCCACGCCAACGCTCGCGTCGGTGACGGACTTGCGGAAGCGGGGATCGAGGGGGCCATCGCGGTGGTCTGCGTCGAGGTAGATGACATTCACACCCTCGAGACGGCGTTGCGGGTGCACGAGTTACGTCCGGATATCCGCATCGTGGTCCAACTGGCGAATCCCTCCGTCGCGGGCGCGCTCGGCCGCGTCACCGGACCGGGCACCGTGCTCGACAGCGCGTCCCTCGCCGCGCCGTCCTTCGTGGAAGCGTGTCTCCAACGTCGCGTGCACGACATTGAACTCGAGGGGGTGGAGTTCTTCGTCGTCCAGACCGACGTGCCCAACGTGCCGGAACGCCACGAGACGTTTCGCGCGCACTTCGGCGACCTCGCGCCGGTCGCGGTGATGCCCGCCGACGGATCGGCGCTCGTCCAGTGTCCCGGACGTGATCACCCGGTGAAACTCGGTGACCGAGTTGCCGTACTAGGGACCCGAGAGGACCTCCAGCACTACGGCGTCAGCGTCGCCGGCACCGCGTCGGTGCCCCAGCGGCGAGTCGGTCTCCTGCGACGAGTGAGCCGCCAGGTCCGCACGGCGTTGCACGAAGGCAATCAGGCGCTCGCGTTCGTAGCGGTGGGGCTGCTCGCGCTGATCGCTGTTTCTACGGTGATTCTGCGCATCGGTTACCGCCTTCGCGATCCGCACGAGCATCTCTCGATACTCTCCTCGCTCTACTTCACCATTGAGACCGTCGCCACCGTTGGTTTCGGCGACTACTCCTTCGCCACGCAGTCGGCGTGGATGAAGGTGTTCGGCATCGTGATGATCGCCGCGGGCGTGGCGCTGCTCTCGACGGCGTTCGCGCTCTTCACCAACCTGCTGGTCTCGCGGCGCATCGAACAGTCGCTCGGACGACTGGAGGTGCCCGGGATGGTCGACCATATCGTCGTGATCGGTCTCGGGTCGGTCGGCATCAGCGTCGTACGAGGTCTCATCGACGCGGGTCAGCGCGTGGTGGTCGTGGAACGTGACCCGACGAATCGCTACCTCGCGCAGGCCCGCGCGTTAGGCGTACCAGTCCTCATCGCCGACGCGACCCAGCGCCAGACGCACGGGATGGTCAACCTCCAAGACGCCGCCGGGGTCGCGGTGCTGACGAGTGCGGACCTCACCAACATCGAAACCGCCCTCGCGATCAGAGAGTCCCTCGGCGAGCGTTGGGAATCTGTGCCCGTCACGGTGCGCGTGTTCGACCGCGAACTCGCGCGAATGATGGAAGAGAAGTTTGGCTTCCGCAACGTTCGCTCGACCTCAGCGCTGGCGGCACCGTGGTTCGTCGGTGCCGCGTTGGGGCTCGACATCTTGAGTACCTTCTACGTCGGGCAACAGCCGTTCTTGGTGGGTAAGGTGGCCGTCGCGCCGGACGGCGGCCTCCGAGGTCTCGCCATGTCGGACCTTTCGGCACGCACACGGGTCATTGCACTACGGCGCGCCGACGCCCGCGACACTCTCGAGCATCCCCCCCGTCGCGGGACGAGGTTCGCGGGCGGGGATGAAGCCTTCGTGCTGGGACCTTATGAAGAGATCCTCCGAGTCCTCCATCACGAACGAACCGTCAGAAGCGACGCCACGTCGGCCGACTAACGGCGTCGTCGCGGTCCCCGCGTGCTCGCTACGACGGACACGCCCAACTTCCCTTGATCATGACGGTGCCTTTGGCGCCGCCGGTCGTGCCTTTGACGGTCACGTTAAAAGAACCCGACGAACCGTTCACGGTGATGGAGCCCTTGCTCGCGTCCCAGGAGAGCGCAGAGTTCTTTCCAGGCGTTTCCAATGTCACGGTGCTCCCCGCGAGGCCCGTCGTCGCGGGCTTGACTTTGAATGTGCCGTTCTTCGGGGTGATGACGATGATGGTCCATTGGTCGGTCTTCGAACCTTTGAGCTTGCCCATGATGGTGTCGAGTTGTGTCTCCCCACCGGCCGATCCGCCGCAGTTGTCGTTTGGTACGAGCTTCAAGGTGCCGGTGAGCGTGCCGGAGAAGGTGAAGGAGTTCACCGCCGCGGAGGCGACGCTCGAGGCGCCGAGGAGTGTTAGGCAACTGAGACCCAGTAAGAGCGCACCAGAGGACAGTCGCGCGACTGATCGGCGGCGAGAACGAACAGCAGCAGGGGGGCTCTTCACGGTTACTCCTTCGTCCGGCGACGCAGCGCGTGGGACCTCTGCAGAGTAGTTGACGCCCGTATCTATCGACAAGAGCGTCGCTCGCACTAAGCCCAGCCGAGCTCCTTGAGGCGAGGGTCGCTGATCCCAAAGTGGTGCGCCACTTCGTGCAGCACCGTCTTTCGCACCTGCGCCCTCACTTCTTCTTCGCTGTTGCACGACCGGCAGATCTCGGCCTGAAAGAGCGTGATGCGATCGGGCATCACTGCGCTGTAATTCGTGGGACTGCGCTTGGTTAGGGGGATGCCTTCGTAGAGGCCGTAGAGCGGACGACCACCGGCGTTGTCTGCGACGATGATCGCGACATTGTCGATCTGGGACGAGAGTTCCTCGGGCAGGGACGCCAGCGCTTCGCTCGCCAACTCCTCGAACCGCTCATTGGTGACCACGAACACGCAGGCAGCGTACCGGGGGCGACGGTCCGCTTCTTCAGTCTTCAGGGCGCCTTGTGTCCGCTGACCTTCATGTAGAAGTCACGGATGCTTTCGGGTGTGTAGCGCAGCCGTTTCGAGTTCACGAAGATCGCCTGACCAATGGAGCCCGCCCAGCACGACGTCACCAACGCCATGGTGTCGACCTCAGGATCGGTCCAGCCGAGTCGCTTCGAGGCGTCAATCACCGAGATCCAACGCTCTAACTGCGTATCGAGCATCTCGCAGAACTCTTTTTGGGTCTTGGGGTCCGACCAGATGTCGATGAAGAGACGCGAGATCTTCCACTTGTCGTCACTGATGCCATAGGACCAGGCCATCGCCACGTTCTCACTGACCGCGGCGACGTAACTGTCGTGATCCCTTGCCACCAGCGCGGCTTCGGCTAAGTCCAGGTACTTATGGAGCGGGCTCGTCAACTTCAGATAGGCCGAGACCTGCGCTTCGGCGATGAGCTGGTTACGGGAACTGAAGTGGTAGTAAATCGTTGGTTCGCTGACGTTCGCGAGCTTGGCGATGTCCTCCATGCGAATCTTTTGCCCGTCGCTGTCCGCCAGTACCTGCTCGGTGACGTCGAGGATATGGCGAAAAGTATTGGACTTTTCACGAACCATTACTACCCCTGTCAGAACTTGAAATCCTGCAAACAGTAGCATTCCCCCCTTCTACGACGGATTTCGTGACAAGTCCGCACCGCTCGTGCAGCGTCACATCACGCACCGACACTGCGACAACGTCGTCTCGCGGGGACGAATCGTCGAAGGCGAAATGATCGTCGCCCGTAGAATTGAGGTAGCCCGTGACTTCAGAGACCTCGCCAACTTCCGTCACCGCACGTACCGAGGTCTCGTTCCAACCCATCGCCTTCGCGGGCGCCACGGGAGCATTCATCCTCATCGGAGCGGTCTCTTCGATGTTCGGACCGCTCCTTGAGAGCTTCACCCACCGATTTCACCTCTCGTTGCCGAGTGCGGGACTCGCGCTCAGCGTGTACTTCGTCGGCGCGTCAGTCGGTGCATTACCTGGCTGGCTCGGACTCAAGCGTCTTTCCGGTCGCCTCGTGCTCTCCCTCGCGCTGGTCGCAGTAGCGCTGGGCGCCGCGGGATCGATCTTTTCGCATCAGTGGGCGGTGTTTCTCGCGGGCATCTTCATCATCGGGCTGGGATTCGGTACGCTCGACATCGCACTCAACACACTCCTCGCCCGAACGGCGATCATCGGCCGCGCGCACCGCTTGAGCGTGGGCAACGCCGGTTACGGCGTTGGCGCCGTCCTTTGCCCACTCGTCATCATCGCGATTCGACCGGATAACTTTCCCGCGCTCTTCGTCGGCCTAGCCATACTGGCGCTCCTACTCACCTCGACCAACGCGGGCGTCCATGCTCCGCCCCTGCGGAGCGAACCCCTACAAGAAGAGATCTCAAAGACGCCCGGACGTCGAGCCATCCTCGCAACCTTTGCGGTGGCCTTCATCTTCTACGTCGCCCTCGAGACGAGTGCGTCTGGGTGGATGGCGACGCAGCTGCACGGCGTGGGTTACAGCGAGACCCTCGGTAGTCTCGTGACCGCCGGATTTTGGACCGGGATGACCCTAGGACGCTCGCTCGGGGGAACGCTCTACCGCTGGATGTCCTCGGCGAAACTGGTGCTTGGCGGTCTCGCGCTCGCCGTGATTTTCAGTGTGACCGCGTCCTTCGACGCACTTGCGCCCTACGCGTTCCCGCTGCTGGGCCTCATACTCGCCTCGGTCTTTCCGATGGGATTGATCTGGTACACGACGCTCTGCCCGCACGACAGCGACGGACTCTCCTTGCTCATCGTGTTGTTGATGGTCGGGGGCGTCGCCGGACCCGGGATCGTCAGCCTCTTGGTGTCACACTTCGGCGTCCACGCGGTTCCATTCGCCCTCGCGAGTTTCGCGGCGATTGCCCTCGCGCTCTTTGCGAGTGCGCGGCGGTACCGGCCACTCGTTCTCAAAGGATCTGCGTAGCGCGATATAGCGACACATGTGACGAGTTCGAAAGACTCGAGGCGACTCGAGGCAGCTCCGTCGAATGTGCTCTACCTCCCGGCACTCAATTCAAGCAATGCGTTGCGTCTCCACCGCCGTCGGGTTCGTTTGTCGTTTCTGAAGCACCGTTGCGCTAACGGTGTCGTCAGGCTGCGTCAGGTGTCGACGGGTGAAGTGCTCGCTACGGAAATGTCTTGTCTGTCGCGACCACGTAGTGAGAGGGCCTGTTCACGACGAAGTGTTCGCCCCACTTGGAAAAGATGGTCTGATTCGTGAACTTCTCTCCTTGCGTGCTGCCGGTTTCAGTAACCAGAATCGGAAGATACGGAGCAGACGTTGACACATAGAGCGTTTGCGTTCCCGGAAACTCTGCGGGAGACGCCGTCACGGCGCCCCGGAGAGCGACGGTCAACTGCCCATTCACGCGGAACTCTCCGATGTCTTTGAGTCCCCTTACTCGATCAATTTGCCGCACCACCGACGGGAGAAGTATGTCGATCGCGACGCCGACGTAATTCTTGTTCGATTGCGGCACCGACACCCACTCGTCGGAAAGGGTCGGATGTTTCACACCAAAATTCTCTTTCCACGCCGTTTCATTTGCGTACACGTAGAGCCCTTTGCCGATGAGAGAGATTGTGTCACGTAGCCGCCCCAGGCTCTGGGTCTGTTTCCCGTACGCCACTGCACAGTCGGTTGAAAGGCTGACCGGAGCCAAGCCCGGAGTAGACGTTGTCAACAGGTAGTGAAAACTTCCAGCTTGTCTCATCGCCGCCATCGAAATAGCAAGTATTTGCGTGGGTGACTTCGAGGTAATGGGCGCGCTCGCTGCGCCGGAGAGACCAGTGACCCCGATAAATGAGAAGACGACCGCGATTGCGACGGAGAGTTTCATTCGATGCATGCTCGCCCCCCACTCAGCAGACACGATGAGAGTACTGGGCGTTGGCGACCTCATGTGGCCACGGCATCGTCTATGTGCCAATCCTGATTGAGTGGTACCTCAGGGATCCGCACGATTGCTCGTCTCCGCGACTTTGGCCCCGACGGCTCTTGCTGGTGTACGTGGTGGCACGATCGGCGAGCGGAATTGATCGACGAGTGTACGTCGGAAATTATTAGTACTGAACCAACATCGTGACCAACGCGACCGCGATGAGCGCCAGGAGAATGTCGATCGAGCCCACCAGGTGACGCCCCTGCGCGCGCGAGGCAACCCCGTCGCGCGCAATGGTGCTGGCGACCACGCGCTCTTCGGGCAGCGTTCGCGCCTCCAGATGACCGGCCGCCGCGAGGTAGAGGATGATTCCCACCCCGACCCAGGGCCGAGAGAATGACACCGAATGTCCACCACTCAGCGACATGATCACGCCCGTTATGGGCAGCACGTGTAACGCGCGCGCCGCCCAGTTCCGGCGCTCGGGAAAACGAACGGCCTGGGTCTTCGCGTCGACCCCGCGCGCGACACCCATGGCGGCGACACGCATCGTCACGAATACGATGATCGTGGCGACCGCGGCCATGATGTGAACAATGAACACGAGGTCGTAGGCCACCGAGGTCGCGATCACGATTCGGCCAACAGTTTCTCCGCGGCGCGGTAAGGGTCGGTCGAGCCTTCGAGGAGCGCTTCGACCTGCTCGTCGTACGCGTCACCCTTGGCGATCTCGGCGACGCGCGAGCGCACCAATACGTGTACCACCTTGTCGAGTTCGACGCGCGTGCGGGCGCGACGGGCCTCGAGGAGTAGGTCCTCATCCAAGTAGCGACGATGCAGCGCGATCGCGTCGTAGAGCGCTTCGGTGCCCTCGTCGTTGGTGGCGCTCGTTTCGATGATCATGGGTCGCCACGCTCTCGCGCGACCGAGGTCGAGCATCTGTTCTAGGTCCCGACGCGTCTCGCGAACCCCCGGACGATCGGCCTTGTTGATCACGAAGATGTCCGCCACTTCGAGCAGGCCGGCCTTGTTGGCCTGCATCGAGTCGCCCCACCCGGGATTGGTCACGACGACCGTCGTGTCGGCGGCCGATGCGATCTCGACCTCCATCTGACCGACGCCGACGGTCTCGACGAAGACGAGAGGNNCCCAGGTGGCCCCGCGTGGCCATCGAGCGAATGAACACGTGGTCGTTGGTGGCGTGGTCCTGCATGCGAATCCGGTCACCCAAGATGGCGCCACCGGTGAAGGGAGAACTCGGATCGACACAGAGCACGCCCACCTGGTCGAAGGTCTCGTCCTCGCCGAGCGCGCCGCGCGAGAGCGCGAAGGTGATGAGGCGGTCAGTGATCGTGGACTTGCCCGCGCCCGGCGGACCGGTCAAGCCAACGACGTAGGGTGCGGGCGTGGTGTACGCGAGCGCCACGCTCTCACGTTGTCGCACCCCGCCGGACTCGACGAAGGTCAACAGGCGCGCCAGCGCGGTACGCGAACCGTCCCGCGCGGCAGTTACGAGCTCTCTCGGGTCGCGCGAGATCACGAGGCGCGTTCGATGTGGGCGCCCAGCGCACTGAGACGCCCCACCAGGTCGTCGTAGCCACGTTCCACGTGTTCGAGACCCGTGAACGTCGTTTCGCCCTCGGCGATGAGGCCCGCCAGAATCAGCGCCGCGCCCGCGCGGATGTCACTCGCGTGCACCGAGGTGCCCGTCAGGCGCTCCACGCCGCGGATCATCGCGTGGTGTCCCTCGGTCGTCACGTTCGCGCCGAGGCGGACAAGTTGGTCGACGTAGCGAAAGCGGCCGGTGAAGAGGTTCTCGGTGACGACCGACACGCCCTCGGCGACGCTTAGCATCGTCGTCAAGAGCGGCTTGTAGTCCGTCGCCACTCCCGGGTAGGGCAACGTCGCGATATCGACCGCCCGGAGTCGACCCCGGGCGCGCGCCGCGACACCATTTCCCGTGGCGTCGACCTCGGCGCCCATGGCGTCAAGCTTGCGCAACAACATCACCATGTGCTCGGGACGGGCGTCGAGGACGCGCACGGCGCCACCGGTGATGAGACCCGAGGCCAGGTACGTCGCGGTCACCACTCGGTCGGTGACGACCTCGTGGGTGGCGGGGTGCAGTTCCGCCACCCCGTCGATGGTGAGCAGGGAGGTGCCAAGACCCTCCACGCGAGCGCCCATTGAAATGAGTTGACGACCCAGGTCCTCGACCTCGGGCTCGCGCGCGGCGTTGTCGATGATGGTGCGACCGTCGGCGAGGACGGCCGCCATCAAGAGATTGTCGGTCGCGGTATGGCTGGGGTACTCCAACGTGACGCGCGTCGCGCGAAGCCGCTTCGACGTCGAGGTCGCGTGGATCGAGGTGCGATCGTTGCGGAACGTCGCGCCCATCGCCGTCAAGCCCTCCGTGTGGAAGTTGATCGGCCGTTGCCCGAAGTCGTCGCCGCCGGGCAGGGCCATGTTGGCCTCCCCACAGCGCGCGAGCAAGGGGCCGAGCACGACAATCGAGGCGCGCATCGCCTCAAAGAGATGGGCGGGTGCGACGGGGTGCAGCGCGTCTCCCTCGGGCACCACGATGCGCAACTCGTGCTCTCCGGGCACGTCGACCGAGCAGCCGAGGGCTTCTAGGAGTTCACTCATGACGGCGACGTCGCTGATGTTGGGCACGTTGGTGAGTCGGTGTTCACCGGTCGCGAGCAGGCAAGCGGCCATCTGTTTTAGGACCGCGTTCTTCGCCCCGTAGGCTCGAACCTCGCCTTCCAGGGGGCCGGCGGGCTTGAGAAGAAGTGAACGCACCCCTCAAGTATTGCCGGTGGTCCGAGGGGGTCTTTCCACCATTTGGGCCAAAAGGAATGGCGAAGTACGCTGGCCCTGTGCAGCCACCCGAACGGCCCGATCGCAATATTGCCCTCGAGTTGATTCGAGTCACCGAAGCCGCGGCGATCGCCTCGGCCCGTTGGGCCGGACGCGGCGACAAGAACGCTGCCGACCGCGCGGCCGTCGACGCGATGCGCTTCGTTCTGGGTGCCGTGGCGATGGACGGCGTGGTGGTGATCGGTGAGGGCGAGAAGGACGAAGCCCCGATGCTCTATAACGGTGAGCAGATCGGCGACGGTCGCCCGCCCCAGGTGGACGTCGCGGTCGATCCCGTCGACGGCACGACGCTGACGGCAATGGGAAGGAACGGCGCGCTCTCGGTCATCGCGCTCTCCGAACGCGGCACCATGTTCAATCCCGGACCGTGTTTCTACATGAAGAAGATCGCGGTCGGGCCGCGAGGGCGCGGATCGGTCGACGTCAACGCGTCGGCGACCGACAATCTGACCGAACTCTCCAAGCGCTTAAAGAAGCCGGTTCAAGAACTCGGTGTCGTCATCCTTGACCGCCCGCGCCACGACGACCTCATCGCCGAAGTCCGAGAGGCCGGCGCGCGGGTGATCTCGATCCTTGACGGTGACGTCGCCGGCGCCATCGCGACCGGGTGGCCGAACTCCGGCGTCGACATCCTGCTCGGGATCGGCGGCACGCCCGAGGGCGTGATCGCCGCCGCCGCGTTGAAGGGACTCGGCGGCGAGATCCAAGGTGTCCTGCACGCCAACTCGGAGGACGTTCGTCGCGACGCGGAGGCCCTTGGGTACGATTTCACAAGGGTGCTGATGACCGACGATTTGGTGGCCAGTGACAACTGCTTTTTTTCCGCCACCGCGATCACCGATGGGGACTTCCTGCGGGGGGTGCGCTTCTACGATTTCGGGGCCACCACTCAATCTCTGGTCGTTCGCTCGCGCTCGGGGACGGTGCGCACCATCGAAACGTTCCACCGTCACGACAAACTCCAGGAGTTCACGACCGCTGGCTTTTAGGGCGCGCGAGGCGACGTGACGCGCCCGGATCAGTTGCACGTCATAGTCCTCGGACCTAGCCTCGAACCAGAGCCCTTCGGGGCCGTTCGCGGGTTCGTGAACGAAAAGGAGGCGGTATGAAGGTGTCAAATCTCCTGGCGACGAAGGGTAGCGACGTCGCGACAATCTCCCAAGAACGCAGCGTCGCTGACGCGGTGGCGCTCTTGAAGGAACGCGGTATCGGCGCGTTGGTGGTCACCGGCGCGAAGGCGCCGATTGCGGGGATGTTCTCCGAACGTGACGTCGTTCGCGCCCTGGCGACCTCGGGCGCTACGGCCCTCGACATGAAGGTCGCCGAGCTCATGAGCGCCGAGGTGTCGGTGTGTTCGCCCTCGACAGAGCTCAACGACCTGATGACCATGATGACCGAGCGACGCTTTCGTCACGTCCCCGTCGTCGACGACGGTCGCCTGGTCGGACTGGTGTCAATCGGTGACGTCGTCAAGGCGCGACTCGAAGAACTCGAGCACGACAAGAAGGACCTGCTGGACTACGTCTCGGCCCGTTAGGACGCGCTGAACTCTGCGGCGCGCAGCCGCAGTTGCGCGCGTTCGAGCGCCGCGAGGGCGACGAGTTGATCGTCGTCATCCGCGTGGTCACCACGGTTGACCGCCGCGAGTTTCGCTTCGGCCGCGTCCTTCGCGGCTTGCGCGCGCGCGACGTCGATCTCACTGGTTCGCTCGGCCACCCCGGCGAGTACCGTCGCGAGCGTCTCGTCCTCACCGAACCCTTTGCCGACCTGAAAGAAGCCCGAATGCACGGCGAACGCCACGGTGCCCTCAGTCGTATCGACGCGCACGATGGAGGACACCACGTCGCCCACGGTCGAGGTGTGCTGGGGCAGGATCGTGAAGTCGCCTTCGGAGGATCGAGCAATCAGCGCCGTGGCGGGTCCCGAGAAGAGCGGCGCCTCGGGGGTCACGATTTCAACGGTGAGGGTCGCCATCAGCCCTTCGCCATCGCCGCGGCCTTCGCCTCGACACCGGAGGCCCCGCCGACGTTCAAGAACGCCTGCTCGGGGTACTGGTCGAGGTCGCCCTTGACGAGGTGCTCGAAGGACTCGATGGTCTCCTGCACGGGGACGTTGATGCCGTCGATGCCCGTGAAGACCTTGGAGACGAACATCGGCTGGGACAAGAAGCGCTGGATCTTGCGCGCGCGGGTGACCGTGATGCGGTCCTCTTCGGAGAGTTCGTCCAGCCCCAAGATCGCGATGATGTCCTGGAGCTCCTTGTTGCGCTGGAGGATCTGCTGGACCTGGCGGGCGACCGCGTAGTGACGGTCCCCGACAATCTCGGGCGCCAGGATGTTCGACGTCGAGGTCAGGGGGTCGACCGCCGGGTAGATACCCAGCGCGGCGATCTGACGACTGAGCTCCGTCGTGGCGTCTAAGTGGGTGAAGGTCGTAAAGGGCGCCGGGTCGGTGTAGTCGTCNNTCGGCCGGCACGTAGACGGCCTGCAACGAGGTAATCGAGTGACCGCGCGTCGAGGTGATGCGCTCTTGGAGTTCGCCCATCTCGTCGGCCAACGTCGGCTGGTAGCCGACCGCCGAGGGCATGCGACCGAGCAGCGTCGAGACCTCCGAACCGGCTTGCACGAANNCATCTGGCCGTAGACCAGCGCCGTCTTTTCAATGACGCCGGACTCGCGCATCTCGAGCAGCAAGTCGGTGCCCTCACGGGTGCGCTCGCCCACTCCGGCGAAGACCGACACCCCGTCGTGTTGCTCGGCGACGCGTCGGATCATCTCCATGATCAACACCGTCTTGCCGACGCCCGCCCCACCGAAGAGGCCGATCTTGCCACCTTGCACGTAGGGCGCCAAGAGGTCGACGACCTTGATGCCGGTCTCGAACATCGTGGCGCGCGGCTCGAGCTGGTCGAAGGCCGGCGCGTTGCGGTGGATCTCCCAGTGGTCCTCAACCGGGCCGATGTCGTCGGTGTCGATGGACTCGCCAATCACGTTAAAGACGTGACCCAAGACGGCGTCGCCCACCGGGACGGTGATGCCCTGGCCGCTCTGGCGCACAACCGCGCCGCGCACCAGACCGTCGGTGGGCTTCATGCACACGCAGCGCACACGGCCCTCACCGATCTGCTGGGCCACTTCGGCGACGACGGTGATCGTCGCCCCGTCGATCTCGATGTCCATCTCGACCGCGTGGTTGATCTCGGGCAGGGCGTGGGGTGGGAACTCCACGTCCACGACGGGTCCGGCGATCGCGACGACGCGCCCCGTCTCGAGTTTGGTTGTTTCAGGTGCTGCGGTCATTTGATTCTCACTTTCCCGAGCGGAGCGCTTCGGCGCCGCCCACGATTTCCATAATTTCGGTGGTGATCGAGTCCTGGCGGGCCCGGTTCATCACGCGCGTCAAGGTCTGGCCGAGTTCGTCGGCGTTCTCCGTCGCCGCCGCCATGGCGCGTTGTTGCGAGGTGTGAAAGGCGGCCGCGCCTTCGATGAGTGCGGAGAAGACTTCGCTCTCCAAGAATCGCGGCATCAAGAAGAAGAGCAGTTTTTCCACTTCCGGCTCGAACTCGGTGTAGCCCTTCAACTCCTTTTCCGCCGGGTCCTCGGGCAGTTCGGGCACCACGAGGGGCAAGAGTTGTTCCACCTCGACGCTCTGGGAACCCGCCGAGAGGTAGCGCGTCGAGACGATGAAGACCTGCTGGGTCTCACCGGCCATGAAGGGTCCCGCGAGTCGTCGGGCGATGTCTTGGGCCTGGGAGAACGTCGGACGGTCCACGACGCCGACGAAACTCTCTTCGACCTCGAGTCCGCGGAACCGGTAGTAGGCGGCGGCCTTCTTCCCGGCGCAGAACAGGCGTACCGTCGTGCCCTCGCGACGCAGTTGGGCGACCAGTCGCTCGCCCGCGCGCAAGGATGCATTGTTGTACGGTCCCGAGAGCCCGCGGTCACCGGTGATGACCAGCACCAGCGCGGTGTCGACTTTTTCGGGCAGCGTGAGGAGCTTCTTCGCCCCCGTCGGGTCACCGAGCGCCGCCTCTAAGAGGACGCGTTGCATGCCTTGGCGGTAGGGCCGGTTGGCGATGATGCGCGCGAGGGAGCGAGGAATCTGGGAGGCCGCGATGAGCTCCATGGCCTTGGTGATCTTGCGCGTCGACTGCACCGAGCGGATCCGCCGGCGTAGTACGCGTTCTTGGCCTCCGGCCACGATTCCTCCTTTCTCTCTCTCGTCGTGACTTAGTGGCTGGGCGCGAAGCTGTCGAGGAACGACTTCAAGGCGGCGTCGAGCTTCTCGGTGTCCGCTAAGGCCAGCGTGTCGCGGATCTCCTTTAAGAGGTCGGCGTGCTTGGCGCGAAAGTCGGTCATGAGTTCGGCTTCGAAGCGCGTCACATCCTCAACGGGCACCGTGTCGAGCCAACCCTTGGTCCCGGCGTAGATCGCGACGACTTGTTCTTCGACGGGGACCGGGGCGTTGAGGCCCTGCTTCAACAGTTCGGTGAGGCGATAGCCCCGGTCGAGTTGCTGCTGGGAGGACTTGTCGAGCTCCGAGCCGAAGGTCGCGAAGGCCTCCAAGTCACGGAACTGCGCGAGGTCGATCTTCAAGGTACCCGCCACCGCGCGCATCGCCTTGATCTGCGCGGCGCCGCCGACGCGCGAGACCGAGTTACCCACGTCGATGGCCGGGCGCACGCCGGAGTAGAAGAGGTCGCTCTGTAAGAAGATCTGCCCGTCGGTGAT
>PLER01000095.1:0-4037 GCA_003136495.1 Acidimicrobiaceae bacterium | reverse complement strand
GAGATCTGTCGGTAGGCCTCGGCCTGCTTGGAGAGGTCGTCGTAGACGACCAGCGCGTGCTCGCCGTTCTCCATCCACTCCTGTCCGATGGCGCAGCCCGCGTAGGGAGCGAGGAACTTAAAGGGTGCGGGGTCGCCGGCACCGGCCACCACCACCACGGTGTACTCAAAGGCCCCGAAGTCCTCCAGGGTCTTGACGGTCTGGGCGACCGAGGAGTTCTTCTGGCCCACGGCGACGTAGATGCACTTCACGCCCTGGCCCTTCTGGTTCAAAATCGTGTCGATGGCGACCGTCGTCTTGCCGGTCTTGCGGTCGCCGATGATGAGTTCGCGCTGACCTCGTCCGATCGGCGTCATCGCGTCGATCGCCTTGATGCCGGTCTGTAACGGCTCACTCACCGGCTGACGGCCCGTGATGCCGGGAGCTTGGACCTCCATGCGACGGACCTTCGGGTTGACCAGTGGACCCTTGCCGTCAATCGGATCGCCGAGCGCGTTCACCACTCGTCCGAGCAGTCCGTCGCCCACCGGCATCGAAAGAATTCGCCCGGTCGCGCGAACAACCTGCTCTTCTTCGATCCGGTCGACCGAGCCGAGGACGACGGCGCCGATGGTCTCTTCGTCCAGGTTCATGGCGAGGCCGACGGTGCCGTCTTCGAACTCGAGGAGTTCGTTCACCTTCGCCGAGGGCAGTCCGGAGACGCGCGCGATACCGTCACCCACTTCGACGACGCGACCGACCTGCTCGGCCGCCACGCTGGGGTCGAAGTCGTTCACGTGTTTGCGCAGCGCCTCAGTAATCTCGCTGGCGCTAATGGTGAGTTCGGTCATGACACTGTCCTTTTCTTAGTCAATTCGATTCAAAGTGGACTCGAGCAGTTGACGAGAGGCGACCGCCTCGCGTAGTGCACCCAGCCGTCCACGGGTCGTGGCGTCGAGTCGAAGATCGCCGATCTCGACGAGAACGCCGCCCAACAAGTCGGGTTGGTCGGCGATCTGGAGTTCCACGTCCTTGCCGGTCAGGGCGGAGAGGGACCGGACGAGTTCGGCCTGACTCGCGTCGTCCAGGGCTCGCGCGGCGTGCACGCGCGCCACGCGCCAGTCGCGCGCTCGAGCGACGTAGTCAACGAGGAAGTCCAGCGTGCCCACCACGTCGCGCGCGCGGCCACCGGTGATGGTGAATCGCGCGAGCTCTAAGGAGACCGGATCGACCTTGCCCTCGAGGAGTTGGGTCGTCAGCCCGAGGCGCGCTGGAAGCGGCGCGTCGCGGTCGAGCAAGAGGTGGCGAAGAGCGTCGTTCGCCTCAATGGTGCGCGCCCACCGGAAGAGGTCGTCCTCGACGGAGGAGAAGTTCTGGGTGTTGATCTCCTCGAGCAGCGCGTCCGCGTACCCGCCGACGCGTCGACGGGCTTCTAAGAGTCCCAGGTTGGGGTGGGTGAACGCGCCGGTCTCCTTGAGGGTCCGCGCCACGTAGTGCAGTTCGTCAATCGCGTGGGGTACTTCTTGGGCGGGCGTCGAGGCGGCCGCGTAGACACAGAGGCGCAGCGTCGCGGCGCTCACCTTGTCGCGCAGGAGGTCGCCCAGGACCTGTCCGCGGGCAACGCCGGCGATGGAGGTATCGGTGAGCACCGCCGAGAGATCGCCGCGAGCGAGAATCGTCGACTGCAGCGCCGCGAGGTCACTGACCACGGTGGTGAGCGCTGGCGCGTCGAGTCGGCCTAGGAGGGCGGCGGCGAATCCTTCGAGCTTGGGCAGCATGATTAGCGGGTCGCCCCTTTGGCGGCTTCCGCGTGCAGCGCCGTGACCGCTTCTCGCACCAGGTCGTCGTGCGTGCTCTGGTCGACTTCGCGCGCGACAATTTTGGTCACCAGTTCGAAGACGATCTCCCCGATCCTCGCTGACGCGTCATCGATGGCGTGCTGGCGTGCGGCCGTGACTTCGCTCTGGGCGGTGGCGACGATGCGGTCGTACTCGAGCTGCGCGCGACCGGCGGCTTCCGCCTTTAACTGGTCGGAGGTCTCTTGGGCGCCAGCGACGATGATGCGCGCCTGGTCGCGGGCCTCGGCCAGAACCTTGGCGCGCTCGTTGTCCGCTTCGGCGGCTTCTTCGTTGGCGGCGTCGGCCGCTTCGAGCGCGGTGCGAATCTTGTCCTGACGGGCCTCGAGCGCCTTATTGAGGGGCGGCAGGATGTACTTCGTCATGAGGAACAAAATGACCGCCACCACTAGCAGTTCGACGAAGAACGTACCGTTGGGCAGCAGGAAGATTGACGTCGCAGTCATCTCGTGAGACCTTCTTTCTTAAGGAACAGCGTTCGCGCCGGCCCACCCGGGCCGGCGCGTCAGAACTAGTGCTTCTCGAAGACGTACACGAAGACGACCATGAACAGCAGGTTGATGAAGTACATCGCCTCCACCAGGCCCACCGTCAAGAAGAAGTACTGACGTGCCTTGTTCTCAATCTCGGGTTGACGGGCGATCGCCGCGATGGTCTGGCTACCGGCCAAACCGTCACCGATGGCCGCGCCGATGGCGCCGCCGCCGAGGGCGAGACCGCCACCGACGAGCGCGCCCGCGATGCGGACCGCACCCGCGATGTCATCTGTGCTTGCTGCCATAATTCATTTCCTCCTGGTTGGTTAGTGCGCGGACTCGAGTGCCGGGACGTGTTCCTCGTGACCTTCGTTGCTCGTGGCAAAGGCGAAGTAGAGGATCGTCAACAGCATGAAGATGTAAGCCTGGATGAGGCCGATGAAGAGGTCGAACGGCTTCCAGATCAACTCACCGAGCGGCGAGACGAAGATCGGCAGCAACGAGACCATCACCGCGACCATCAAGCCACCCGAGAAGAGGTTGCCGAAGAGTCGGAAGGTCAGCGTGATGGGCTTGGTGATCTCTTCGATCACGTTGATCGGGGTGAGGGCGACGTAGGGCTCTTTGTAGTGGCGAAAGTACCCCCGAAAGCCCCGCGCCCGAAAGGACTCGACGTGCACCCAGACGATCACGAACAGCGCCATCGCCAAGGGCAGGTTCACGTCGCTGGTGGGCGCGGGGAGAATCTCCGAGGAGACCCCGGGGTGCAGGGCCGAAGGGATGAAGCCGATCCAATTGCAGATCAAGACGAAGAGGAAGAGGGTGACGCCAATGGGGACGAAGCGCCGACCCTTGGGGCCTATCGCCGAGTCGGCGAGGTCGCGAACTTGTTCGACGAGGAGCTCCCAGAGCAACTGGGGCTTGCTCGGAACGCCGCTGGTCACCTTCGCGCGCATGCGAAAGCCCATGAAGAGCAGGATCGCCATCGCCAGCAACGTCGAGGTCACGATGTCGGTGTCGATGGTCAAGCCGAAGAGGTGTGCCTCGGGGTGCACGCCCACACTGATATTCCCCGATGCATACAGGGTCGGCACTACAAGCCTCCTTGGTTCGCCACGACGCGTAACACGTTCACGACGAAGACGATCTGGTAAAGAACAAGCCCTGACACAATACCGATTCCAAAGGGGGCGTTCAGCCAGACGAAGCCCAGTATCACGATGGTCATGACGATCAGTCGGCCGGTGGTTTTCCCACCCAACTGACGGCGCACCGCCTTGGTGCTCTGCTCACCACGCAGTTCCACGTTCGCCGCCTGGCGGTCGAGGAATCTGAGGTTGACGATCGCGAGACCCACACCGAGCGCCACGCCGAGGGCCGCCAGGGGCGGGGCGATGAAGATGGCGACCACGAAGCCCACGACCCCCACCGCAATCGCCGAGAGGGTGGTTCGGCGCAGGAGACGTGGGAGGGTGTTGGTGGGGAGGTTTTCTAACACGGGCGGTCAATTTTAGAGGTAACGACGAACGAGTTGNNAGGTCCCAGAGGTGGTCGAGGAACAGCCCGAGCCCGACGCCCACCGCCAGACAGCCCGCGATAGTCGTGCCCATGGCGGCGAAGGCCGCCAGACCTGGCAAGTCCTTCAGCGCAGATTTTCCCTGATCCGAACCGCTCTCGTCGCCGCTCGGGGGCGTCGTCACCGTGGCACGCGTTCCTCGTTCGCCTC
>PLER01000094.1:3476-3625 GCA_003136495.1 Acidimicrobiaceae bacterium | reverse complement strand
GGGACCTTTGACGTCTCGGTCCTAGAGATCGCCGACGGCGTCTTCGAGGTCAAGTCCACCCACGGCGACACCCACCTGGGTGGCGACGACTGGGACGACGCCGTGATGAACTGGTTGGTCAAGACCTTCAAGGACACCGAGGGTGTCGA
>PLER01000094.1:0-3334 GCA_003136495.1 Acidimicrobiaceae bacterium | reverse complement strand
GTCACCAAGGTGACCGGCAAAGAGCCCAACAAGAGCGTGAACCCCGATGAGGTCGTGGCCATCGGCGCGGCCGTCCAGGCGGGCGTCTTGAAGGGTGACGTCAAGGACATCTTGCTCCTCGACGTGACGCCGCTCTCCCTCGGTATCGAGACCAAGGGTGGCGTGATGACCAAGATCATCGAGCGCAACACGACCATCCCCACCAAGAAGTCCCAGACCTTCACCACGGCCGACGACAACCAGCCCTCGGTCGAGGTGCACGTCCTCCAGGGCGAGCGAGAGATGGCGAGCTACAACCAGACCTTGGGCAAGTTCCAACTGGTGGGCATCCCGCCGGCGCCGCGGGGCGTCCCCCAGATCGAAGTCACCTTCGACATCGACGCGAACGGCATCGTCCACGTCTCGGCGAAGGACCAGGCGACCGGGGCGACCCAGTCGATGACCATCACCGGTGGCAGTTCCCTCTCCAAGGACGAGATCGACCGCATGGTCCGTGACGCCGAGGCCCACGCCGAAGACGACCGTCGACGACGCGACGAGGCGGAGGTGCGTAACAACGCCGACGGACTCGTCTATTCGACCGACAAGCTCCTCAAGGACCAGGCCGAGTCGTTCCAAGGCAGCGAGCGTGACGACGTCGAAGGCGCCCTGAACGCCCTCAAGGAGGCGCTCAATGGCACCGACCTCGAGGCGATCAAGTCGGCGACGGACAAGTTGCTCTCGGCGAGTCAGAGCTTCAGCCAACGCCTCTACGAGGAAGCGGCCAAGTCCAACGCGAATGAGCCCGCGGCACCCGCCGGTGACGACGACGACATCGTTGACGCGGAGATCGTGGACGAAGCGTGAGCGACGACGTCGAACAGAGCGACCCGGTGGCGTCCGAGGAGGACGCCACCGAGGCCTTCGACTCGCGCAGCGAGGCCGAGCGCCAGCGCGACGAGTACAAAGACGCCCTCCAGCGTCTCCAGGCCGACTTCGAGAACTACCGCAAGCGCGTGAGCCGCACCTCCGAAGAGGCGACCATCCGTGCGGCGGGCGACATCGTCGCGAAGCTCCTCCCGGTGCTCGACGCCTTCGACTACGCCCAAGCCCACTTCGCTGACGCCACGAGCCCCGAGGCCGAGGCGTTGGCCCAGGCGAGAGGCGTGATGCTCGACGCGTTGACCCGTGAGGGCTTGGAGCGCATCGACGCCGTCGACGCGCCCTTCGATCCCCAGGTGCACGACGCGGTCGCGCACGCGCCCGGTGACGAGGACAGCACTGGGCAAGTCGTCGAGAACGTGTTGCGAGCGGGCTATCGGTGGAAGGGCACCGTGATGCGCCCCGCCATGGTCACGGTTCGGGGCTAAGTCCCCGATGGCCGAGCGTGAATGGTTCGACAAGGACTACTACAAGGTCCTAGGGCTCACCCAGAGCGCGACGGACAAGGAGATCACGCGCGCGTATCGCAAACTGGCCAAGCAGTACCACCCCGACACGCACCCGGGATCCGAGGAGCGCTTCAAGGAGATCTCCGGCGCCTACGACGTGCTCGGCGACGACACCAAGCGCAAGGAGTACGACGAGGTGCGTCGACTCGGTCCAGCGGCGAGTGGCCTCGGCGGCCAGGGCGCGGGGGGCTTCAACTTCCAAACCGGGGACTTCAGCGACTTGGGCGACCTCTTCGGCGGGCTCTTCGGCGGGTCGCGCCGCCAGCGCGCCGCCCAACGCGGCGCGGACTTAGAGACCTCGCTCCACCTCAGTTTTCGCGACGCCGTCATGGGCGTGACGACAACCGTCAACCTGCCGAGCAACGACGCCTGTCACACCTGTAAGGGCACCGGCGGGGCGCCCGGCAGCGACTTCGTGACCTGTGAACGCTGTCAGGGTCGCGGCGTCATCAACGACGATCAGGGCCCCTTCGCGATGTCGAGCGTCTGTCCGGTCTGTCAGGGTCGCGGTGGCCGCTTCGCGACGCCGTGTCCGACCTGTCACGGCAGCGGCCGGGAGCCCTCGTCACGCCGCGTCAACGTGCGCATCGCCCCCGGCGTCGTCGACTCCCAGCGCATCCGCCTAAAGGGCAAGGGCAACCCCGGGGCCAACGGTGGTCCGGCCGGTGACCTCTACGTCGACGTCCACGTCGCGGCCGACCCCCGGTTCGATCGACGCGGGCGCAACGTGACCACGTCGGTCAAGGTGCCCTTGACCCAAGCGATCCTGGGCACCACCGTCGAGGTGCCCACGCTCGATGAGCCGGTGACCTTGAAGGTGCCCGCGGGCACGCAGCCCGGCACCACCATGCGCGTTCGCGGACGCGGCGTACCGGCGAGCGGCAAGAACCCGGCCGGCGACCTGCTGGTCACCCTCGGCATCGCGGTGCCGAAGAAACTCACCAAGCACCAGCGCGCGCTGGTCGAACAACTCGCCGCCGCCCTCAACGAGGAGCCCGCCGTGGTCGAGGTCGAGGACGCCTCGTGAGTGAGCGCACCCCTCGCCACGCGGTCTACGTGATCTCGGTCTTCGCCGAACTCGCCGGCGTGCACCCCCAGACCCTGCGCAACTACGAGCGCAGCGGTCTGCTCAACCCCAAACGCACCAGTGGCGGGTCACGGCGCTTCTCCGACGAGGACCTCGTGGCCCTTCGGCGNNCTCGAGGCGGAACTGGAGAACCTGCGCGCGAAGATGTCCGCGCTCGTCGCCGAAGCGCGCGCGAGCATCGAAGAGACGCATCGCCAGTACCGGCGCGACCTGGTGCCCGTGCAGAACACGCTGGCGGTGCGCGTCGATGCGACGACTCGCAGGAAGGGCAACCGCTGATGGCGCTCGACCCGGAACGCTGGACCATCAAGACCCGCGAGGCCTTCCAAGCGGCCACGACCCAGGCCGCGGCCGCGGGTAACCCCTACGTCACGCCGGCGCACCTCTTGCTCGCGCTGCTCAATCAGTCCGACGGCATCGCGCGCCCGTTGTTGGTCGCGGCGGGGCTCGACCCCGTGGTCGTCGCCGCGGCGCTCAACGAGAAGGTCGCGCGCGAGCCCCGCTCCGTCGGCGGGTCCCAACCGGGCCTCTCCCCCGAGGCGCGCCGCGGCCTCGAAGAGGCCGACGAACTACGCCAAGACTTAGGCGACGAGTACCTCTCGGTCGATCACGTCCTGGTCACCTGGGCCAGCGAACTCGGCACGACGCGCGACGCGCTCCTTCAGGCGCTGCGCGGCATCCGCGGCTCGGCGCGCATCACCTCGGAGAACCCCGAGGGGACGTTCCAGTCCTTAGAGAAGTACGGCCGCGACTTAACCGCGCTGGCGCGCGCGGGCAAGCTCGACCCCGTGATCGGCCGCGACGACGAGATCCGCCG
>PLER01000055.1 GCA_003136495.1 Acidimicrobiaceae bacterium | reverse complement strand
CGACCCCCGACACCACCGCCACCGCTTCGTCCCCTGGGGCCGCGTGGCCCACGGCGGCACCCGGTTCGCCCGGTGTGAAGATCGGCTTTCCCGGCGCCCACGAGGTCCCTACGCCGTCGCGCCATATGAACCTGCGCGCGCTGATCCTGCTCGTCTCGGGTGGCGTGGGCGTGATCGTGCTCATCATCATCGCGTTGCTCGCCACGCCCGGACCCGCTCCGTACTGCAAACCGCTCAAGTGCCAAGGGCCACCAATCGGGCACCCGAAGGGCGTCACGCTCCAGGGCGTGACTGGTCGAGCCGAAGAGAGTGGCACCTTCTACAAGGCGCCGACCGGATTCTCACTGCGCTTCGTCGCTGCNNACGAAAGCGACCGCGACACAAAATGGGCTCGATCTGACCTACGCCTTCAACACCGTGGGCACGGCCTTTTTGGATGTCTTCGGCTTCCCAGCCCAAGGCAGTACGGAAGAGACGTTAGTCGAGAAGCTCGTCCAGGCGAACTTCCCCAATGCCCAACCCGTCTACGAGATCCCCGACCCGCTCATCGGCTATCACCCCGCATTCGGCGAGGCCTTCAACATCACCTCGACCAGTTCTGACGGGACTACCGAAACCTACCGAGCCCTCGTGGCGTCATGTGTGTATAACGGTTTCGCTGTCGACGCGGTCGCCCTCGGTCCCTTGCTGCCGATCGTTAACGACAAGTCGCAGTTCTTCAACGCCCACCCTTCGCCGGCCAACACCTACATCGCCTACTTCTACGGGACCGACTCGCTGCTTGATAGCGTTCAGTTCCCCTCGTTCAACAATTGAGACGAGGGTCGCGCCGATTCACGTAGCGGGTGGGTGGCGACGGGTTCCCTGAGGCTGCAGCGAGGTCTCATCGACAAGGCGCTCGCTACAGTCTCGTCATGGGTTCATTGGTCATCTTTTCNNCGGCCGTCGCGGAACCGTCGGGGGACGTTCGTCTCTCCGGTGAACGTGACGAGGTCTTGATCCACACCGTGCCCGCGATGGTTGCCCGCAACATCGTGGTCTCGTCTCCGCCCGCGGCCCGTGAGGGTTCTCCCATAAAACCGGTGTTCGACGTCAGCTCGCTGGATTCAGTGCTCGACGTCGTGCGAGCGAACGGAGGAGTGGTCACTGACTTTCACTTCGTCCTCGATGGACTGGCGCGCCACGACGTTCTCGATCCCGACGGCAACGTGATCCAACTCCGTGGCCGGGTGGCCTGAGCGACTGGGAGAAGAGTTCGGTCTGCGAAACGATCGGAACTAACAGCGCCGCACGTCATCTACAACCAATTGCCGGCGCCGCGTTCCAGCACCGCGCGACAGCAGGGGTACCTGCGACGCATGCCTCGCAGTAGGAAGCCCCATCCGTAGGCGAGGAAGATCCCCCGGGGTCATCTTTCTCGGNNTAACTACCCGACGCGACGCTGGAGCGGTCGGATTCGGCACCGGGTTCGGCCGAACGTCGACGACTGGGTGGGGTCTCCTTGTTCCTTACAGAACCACTCGACTCCAGGACGTACCGCCGTCGTCGGTTCGCCAAAGAATGTCAGTGTTGCTACCTGCGGCACCTTGGCTCAAGGCCACCCCTCNNTTGGGCGTTGGTCATGTCGAGGGACATCCAGTTGTAGCGCCCGGGTAAGTTGCCCACGTCGCGCACCTCCGATTCGCTCGTCGCGCGAAACAGCGTGCGGGGATAGTTGCCATTGATGAAATAGGCGACGGCGGGCGAGACGGGATCGAACACCCCGAATGCGAAGCGACCAAGCTGGTTGTCTTCATCGAGTTGCCACCGTCGGCCGCCGTCGCGAGAGTTGAGGATGTCGCCTTGCATGTTGCCCTCGTCACACTCAGCCCAGAGCACCTCCTCCGACACGGGAAGGAGGCCGCAACTCCCCGCGCTGGAGAGCTGTGGCTGAGTGGCTACGGTGAATGACTCCCCATCATTGAGTGAAGTGGCGACGTACGGGGAGTACGGCGCGGAGCCTTGATTCTGGGTTGAGAGCCACACCCGAGGACCGAACGCGGCCAGTTGTACGTCACCCCAGTACTTCAAGATCCGCTCCGGTACCGTGAGTTTCGTCCACGTCGTCGTGCCCACGCTCGAGCGGTTGAGTTGGACGTGGCTGCACGCACCCTTGGCCGAGCACTGTTCGCTGAGGGCGTAGAAGTAGCCAGTGGAACTGGTCATTCCATAAACGGTGTCGTGACGCGCGATGGTCACTCGCCGCCACGTGTGCCCGCCGTCGAACGTGGAAAAGAGCGCCGACGATGCCCACTTCGATCCGGTACTCGTGTACTGCAGCGCGTAGCCGTCGAGGGGNNCTCTTACGGTGCACGCGGGGGACTCCGACACGACGTACAGGACGTTCGTCGTGCCGACCCGTGCGACCAGGGCGGGCGAGAAGGGAACGTCGCTCGCGGCGCCCACCGCTACCGAGAGGGAGGAGCCGGCAATCACACACGCGACGCTCGCCCCGATCCGAGCGAGGGTGAGGCGTGGCGGCCCGCCTCGCGCGAGCAAGTGGGCTCGCATCCTTCTCATTCGACCATCACTTCGGCGAACGTGCTCTGGAGGCTCGATGTGTGGTGAAGGATTCGCTCTCCGGCGATGGCGGTGACGTCGAGGTCTCGGCCCGAGGGTAGTCGCACGACGGGGTGTGCGTTGGGCCACACGACCCAGCGCGCTCCCTCACGGTTCGTGACGATGAGCTGACCGAGGAACGCTCCGACGTCGACGGGCAGGTTCACCTTCTCAAAGTGTGAGTCGTCGCGGTACCACTCGTTGAGTCGACTGTCTAACGCCTCGAGACTCGATACGTCGTCGCGCAGGTCGAGTCCGTGTTCGAGCGCCCAGCTGCGCAGGCTGTCCCACTGGAGGGCAACGCCGTCAACAACTTTGTAGTTCTTCGATCCAACGGACCGAAACACCGCGACACCACGGGCGGGACCGTGCTTCGGGCCCATCCAGCGGCGACGCCATCGGCGTTTCACGAGAACGGTGCAGTGACGCCGAGGAGTTCCACGCTCGAAGACTACGAGCAGCGGTGGTAGCGATTCCGCGCAGGTCTGACACTGACGTGACTGGGACGGTCCGCCGCCACGTCATGGGCACTTGACGGCGTGCGAGAAATCTGTCATGGTGCTGTACGCACTGCAAACATT
>PLER01000033.1:7804-7944 GCA_003136495.1 Acidimicrobiaceae bacterium | reverse complement strand
GCCGCGGGGCCCGCAATCGTCCATGAACCCTGCACGGTGGCGGTACCCGAACCAACGGAAGCCGTCGGGTAGAGCACCGAACCGACGGTGTCGGTCGTGATGGGCTTGGAGCCGTCAAGTTCCAGCGCCGCGTAGGCCGC
>PLER01000033.1:0-7786 GCA_003136495.1 Acidimicrobiaceae bacterium | reverse complement strand
CTTGTGCGTGTCGAGGTACTGCGCCGCCGTCGAGATACCCACGGTCGTCGGCGAGATGATGCCAGCGAGCTTCGGGTACTTCGTGAGCAGACCCTTCAGCACCGTCAGTGACGTCGCCGGGTCGTCGTTGCCGTACACGGTCGAGACGAGCTTCAACTTCGGGTACTTCTTCAGCTCGATCTTCATGTACTTGATCCACGAGTTCTGGTTCGCGGCCGTGGAGGCTGCGGACAAGATCGCGATCTGACCAGTGGCCTTCGGAATCTCCTTCGCCAAGATCGTCACTTCGGACTCACCAATGGTCTGGGTGACGGCCTGGTTGATGAAGAGGTGGTTCGGGCAGTCGAAGTCGGAGTCGAATCCGACCACCGTGATGCCCGCCGCTTCCGCTTGCGCAATCGAAGGGCAGATCGCGTCCGGGTCGTCAGCGGCGATGATGATCGCACTGGCGTGGTCCGCGATTGCCGACTGAATTGCCGGAATCTGTGAGGTGGGTCCGTCCGTCGTGCCACTGTCAACGACCGCGGTGTCACCAGCGTTACCAATGACCGTGGCAGCGCCGTCGTCGGCCTGCACTTCATAGGGATTGATGGTGTCCTTCGGAATGATGAAAATGGTTTGACCGGTGGGCGCGGTAACGGTCTTACCCGCAGCGCTCGCGACACCTAGTCCCCCCATCGTGAAGACCGACGCCGTAACCATGGCCGCCCCCACAATCGTGGTAATTCGCTTTCTATTCAATTTCATGCCTTGATGCCCTCCCCTAAGTGTTGGCCGAGGCCATTACTTTCATCCTCAGACCACTCTGGCCTTCGGCTGTGAGCATGCTAGGGCACACGACCCTTGAAAAAAGAGGCACTCCGAGCGAAAAACTCCGTCGAAGTGACGACAACGTTGTCTAAGAAAACGCACCTCGACGACGAACAACGCTGAACATCAGACGATGGCTCGAGAACTGCAGAGTAAGAGTCGAATGTTCAATTCGCCGAATTTTTTTTGCGACAACGTTGGCTCAATCACTTTGTCTCGACTTATCTCGAAAGGTGACCTCACTCCCGCCATCGCGGAGCACTATGGTTCCGCCGCCGTCACCACACGCCGTAGTGATGTTGGAGCGAAAGTGACCGCGGCGAGCGACGAACGAGACGTCCTCTCGCGCACGCCACCGGCCACGCTCCGCCGTGAAGTGGCGCGCACGATTGTCCGCTACGTTCACCTCGTGCGTCCAAGTGGATATGGCAGAATTCACCACGACGTCGAGGCGACCGCGCTGAGGGCGAGATCGCGGGAGGCGAGAGGATGTCCATGAACGCACGCCACTCCCGACTTCGACGTCCGCGACGTTCTCTAAGGAGTGCGCGGTGAAAGTTGCCCTCTTTCTCACCTGCGTGAACGACGGCCTCTTTCCCGCGACCGGCCGGGCGGTCGTCGAGGTACTGGAGTCACTCGGTCACGAGGTCGACTTTCCTACGGAGCAGACGTGTTGCGGTCAGTTACACCTCAACGCGGGCTACCAACGTGAAGGGCTCCACGTCGCCCAACAGTTTCGCCGCGTCTTTGAGCCCTACGAGTTCGTCGTCTCACCTTCGGCCTCGTGCGTGGGTACCGTGCGCGAGTCCTACCGCAACGCCGCGCGCACGATGGGCGACCCTCGCTTAGAGGCCGACGTTGAAGAGTTGGCGGGGCGGGTCTACGAGTTCTCCGAATTCTTGACCGACGTCCTTCACGTGACCGACGTGGGGGCGCGTTTTCCCCACCGTGTTGCCTACCATCCAACGTGTCACTCGCTGCGGACCTTGGGTCTGAAAGAAGGTCCCAAGGACCTGTTGCGCGCGGTGAAGGATCTCGAACTGGTCGATTTCAAAGGAAGCGATCAATGCTGCGGTTTTGGCGGCATGTTCGCGTTGAAGAACGCGGCGACCTCGGTCGCCATCGGCGTCGACAAGGTCACGAGCGTCGAGGACGCGGGGGCCGAGGTGCTCTGCGCACTCGATAACTCGTGCTTGACCCACGTCGGCGGCGTCGCGTCCCACGAGCGCTTGCCCCTGCGCACCATGCACCTCGCCGAGATCCTCGCCGCGAGGGAGTAGCCGTGACCAAGACCTTCAACTCCGAGTCGGCCTTTCCGAAACTCGCCCAAGCCGAGTTAGGCAACGCGCAACTTCGTGCCAACCTGGCGAGGGCGACTACGACGATTCGCGAGAAGCGTCTCCGCGTCGTCAAGGAGTTACCGGACTGGGAAGAGCTCCGCAGTGCCGGTGCGGCGATCAAGGACTACGTGCTCGATCACCTCGACGAACTCGCGACCGAACTGGAGTCGAACGTGACTCGTCGCGGTGGCGTGGTGCACTGGGCGCGCACCGGCGAGGAGGCGAACGAGATCGTCGTCGAGCTCGTCAAAGCGACGTCGGCCTCGTCGGTCGTCAAGGTCAAGTCGATGGTGACCCAGGAGATCGGTCTCAACGCCGCTCTCGAGCACGAGGGAATCGCGGCCTACGAAACGGACCTGGCCGAACTCATCGTCCAACTCGGCGACGATCTTCCCTCGCACATCTTGGTCCCCGCGATTCATAAAAACCGCAGCGAGATCCGCGACATCTTCATAGAAGAGATGGGGCGTTCCGGACTCGCCGCTCCGGCGGGACTGACCGACGATCCCGCTCAGCTCGCGGCCGCCGCGCGGGCGCACCTGCGCGACCGCTTCCTCAGTGCCACCGTTGGCATCTCCGGGGCGAACTTCTTGATCGCCGACTCGGGCGGACTCGTCGTCGTCGAATCCGAGGGCAACGGTCGCATGTGCCTCACCCTTCCCCAGACCCTCATCTCCGTAGTGGGCGTCGAGAAGATCGTGCCTAACTGGGAGAGCCTGGGCGTGTTCTTACAGCTCCTGCCACGCTCGTCAACGGGCGAGCGGATGAATCCCTATACGTCGATCTTCAGTGGCGTCACGCCCGGCGACGGTCCCCAACAGTTCCACCTCGTGCTACTCGACAATGGGCGCACTTCAGCGCTGGCCGACCCCGAGGGCCGCGAGGTCCTGCGGTGCATTCGTTGTTCGGCCTGCCTCAACGTCTGTCCGGTCTACGAGCGCACCGGCGGCCACGCTTACGGCAACACCTACCCCGGACCGATCGGCGCGGTGCTGGTGCCGCAGTTGAGGAAGGGCAACCGCTCCGCGCTCGAGAACTCCCTGCCCTACGCCTCCTCGCTCTGCGGTGCGTGCTACGAGGCGTGTCCGGTGAAGATCGACATCCCCCGGATTCTCGTCAAGTTGCGCACTGACGTCGTGGACGCGCAGCGCGTCGAACATCCGAACAACCCCGAACTCCTCTCGATGAAGGCCGTCGACGCCATGTTCTCCTCCCCTCGTCGCTTTCAGGGTCTCGTTCGCTTCGGCGGCCTCCTGGCGCGGGTCGTACGACGCACGAAGGTCCGCCACCTCCCACCACCACTGAGCGCGTGGACGAGCGGTCGAGACGCGCCGTTGCCGCCGGCGGAGTCCTTTCGCGCTTGGTTCGCCGCCACGCACCCATCCGCGTCCACGCCGAGTGCCGCTCCCACGTCGAAGCCGCCGGCGACCAGTCGAGCGGAGTCGACAACGACGGCTCCCCCGGCGCTGCGGGAAGACGACGCGCGCGACGCGATGATCGAGAGTTTGGGTTCCCCGCACCACGGGGTGCACGACGGAACCCCGCCGACCGGGTCGTTCTCGTTCCGGCGCGTGGGCGAACTCAGTTCCGACGAGCGGGTGGCACAGTTCACCGAGCGTCTCGTCGAGTACCGCGCCAGCGTCGTCGAAGCGACGAAAGATGGCGTCGCCGATCACGTACGCAGTTTTCTCGCACGTCAGGGCAGTACCTCGGTGATCGCGGCCCGTGACGTCCCGCCCTCGTGGCTCGCCGATACCGCGTCTGTCGTCGCGTTCGACGACCCACCGTTGTCGGTGGCCCAACTCGACGATCTCGACGCCACCGTGTCGGGCTGCGCCGTTGCTATCTCCGAGACCGGCACGATAGTCCTCGACGCCGGGACGCACCAGGGCCGTCGCATCATCTCGCTGATTCCGGACCACTTGATCGTCGTCGTCGAAGAGCCTCAAATTGTCGAACTGGTGCCCGAGGCGGTCGCGCGTCTTGACGCGTCCGCGACGCAGACCTGGATCTCGGGCCCTTCGGCAACCTCCGACATCGAGCTCGAGAGAATTGAGGGCGTCCATGGACCCCGGGTGCTCGACGTCATCATCGTGCGGGCGAGCTAGCGAGCGCAACCGCGTCGTCGATGACGCTCCGGCAGTGTTCGATTACAACCAGGGGCCGAGCTCGGGCAGTTCGCCCCGACCGACGAGCCATTCGACGAGCAACGAGTGCTTCGCGCGCTCCGGAAGCCGTTCTAATTGACGACGTAACTCTCCTTCGACGTAGATCGCGGGCCAGTCGCTCACCGAGTAACCAACGTCGAGATCCACGTGGTGAATCTCGACCTCCCGCAGTCGACGGAACACGATCTCGTCCATCGTCAATTCGCCGCGCGAGCCCATCTGCACGAGGGTCCACTGGTCATCGCCGAGCTTCGACCACGCGACTTCCAATCCCTCGATGGCGAGCGCGAGGTCCTCGTACAGTTCGTCCTTGGAGCGATTGCTGCCCGCTTCGATGTCGCGATCGCGCATACCAACTTCGGGATACTGCTGGCGCGCTTCCCCGAGACGCGCACCATTGACGAGCCACGTGAAACTGTCAGCGTTTCGCGCCAGGTGGGTAATGAGGTGAGCCCGTGACCAGTTCGGCAGTCGACACGGCTTCCGCACGTCGTCGTCCGACAAGGTCGCAACGTCGGCCACCAATCGCGCGTGCGACGCCGCGCAGGCGAGAAGTTCCTCCCCGGGTCGCGTCACCGAATGAATATATCCTCACGCGGAACCGGAGTTGCGTGTGGCGAGCGTGGGCCCGGCACCGCGACCTCGTCGCTCAGCGTTGTCGCGGTCTCACGCAGTAAGTTGAGCGGCACCCGTGGGAACGTGGTCTCCGACGTGCGGTGAAATGTGAGGTGGACAGTGACAGCACCCGTAACAACCCTCGACCAGCGATACAGCCAGCCCGACGCCGTCGCGGCGACGTGGGAGGACACCGAAGCGGCCCTCGCGGCCGCGGAGCTGTACTGGCTCTCGACCGTGCGCCACGATGGCCGACCGCACGTCACGCCCCTGGTCGCGGTGTGGTTCAATGGCGCGCTCTACTTCTGCTGTGGTCCGAACGAGCAGAAAGCGGTGAATCTTCGGCACAATCAACACGTCGTGCTGACCACGGGTTGTAATACGTGGAGCGAAGGCGTCGACCTCGTCGTGGAGGGGACCGCCGTTGAAGTCGTCGACGACGCCGTCCTCACGGGTGCTGCACGGGTGTGGGCGCACAAGTGGGATGGTCGGTGGCAGTGGAAGGTTCGAGACGGATCGTTCTACGACGAGCAAAGCGGTCCCGTCAGCGTGTTCGCCGTTGCGCCCACGGTGGTGTTGGCATTCGCGAAGGACGTCTTCGCCCACACCAAGCACCAGTTCTAACCTCGCTCCACCTTGAGTGGCTCCCGTCGTTACCTCCTCCCGTCACTAATCGAACGCTCTATCGTTGGTAAATGAAAATTGAACGGCTGGCGTCGGCCGCCGAGTTTCTAGCGGCAACCACCAGCTACCGGGCACTCGACCCCATCCGCACCAACGTGCTCGGATCGGTGGCCACCTCGGTCGCCTTGGACGCACGACAGTACGACGAGTACTGGTGGTGGACGGTGCTCGACGAAAGGGGTGACGTCGTCGGTGCCGCGTTTCGCACCGCCCCCTTCGGGCTCCAACTCGGCCCGATGCCGGAATCGGCCGTCGCCCCGTTCGTTGCCGCGGTCGCTCGCGAGGACCCGTTCTTCCCCTGGATAGCTGGTCGCGAGGCGCTGACGGAACGGTTCCTCTCGGAGTACCGAGCCGTCAGCCCGCGGGGCTTTCGCCGCGGCCGCACGAGCCTGCTCTACGAACTCGGCGATCTCGTGACGCCCGACGTCGAAGGAACGTATCGCCGAGCGACGCTGGATGACCTCGATCTCGTGGCGCAATGGAACGACGATTTTCACTACTTCATCGACGGGACCGCGCACGAACCGGACGAACGCGACCGGGAGTTCCTCAAGGAGCGAGTCTCATCGGGATCGATGAAACTCTGGACCCTCGGACCCGTCATCGTCTCAATGGCCGGACACGCCAATCCGGTCGCAACACCGTCGGGCCTCGTGACCCGTGTCGGTCCCGTCTTTACGCCCGCCGAGAACCGCGGTCGTGGTTATGGCTCAGCGCTGACCGCGGCGCTGAGCTCGGAGCTTCTCCGTGGCGGTTCCCGGGTGATGTTGTACGCCGACGCCGACAATCCGACCAGTAACGGCGTGTACCAGCGACTGGGTTATCGACTTCTCGACGACGTGGTCCAGTTCGACGCNNNNGAATCGCCCTCGGTACTGCGCGAGCGCTTCGTCGAGTGCGGGCCGAGCGTCATAGGGGAAGCGCCACAGCCACACGATGAAGGACCAGTCGAAGTGCTCGGGGCAGCCCGGTGCCTGCGTCGGTTGGTGCCAGTTCGTGATGACGCGCCTGAGGGCACGGTAGATGCAGATGTGACGAGGTGGCGCCAGCACGATCACCGTGTCGGCGCGATTGAAGCGGATGTCGTAGGTGTTGCGGTAGTTGCCTTCGATGATCCATTCGTCCCGCGCGACCATCGCACTTTGGACCGTGCGCCACTCGTCGCGGGGTGTTTCCACCCAGCCCGGACGCCAGTAGAACTCGTCGAGATGGATGACGGGCAGATGCGTGGCCGTGCCGAGCGACCTCGCGAACGTCGACTTCCCCGAGCCTCCTGAGCCGACGACGGCGATGCGCTTCATCGCCTTGTTGCAACGAACCACCCGTTCGCGACGGGTAACGCGTGTACGGGGTAGGTAACCACCACGAGAAACTACCCTCAGCCCAGCGAACAAGGAGGCGACCGGCGATTCTGGTACGGAGGTGACCGCGGCCCGGATGGCGCGAAAGTCCTCTGGCCTATATTGAATCAATCGCCACTGAGACCACATCTCCCACGAAGCGGTCCACGGTTGGTCGCGTCATCGCGGTCGTCGTCGCCGGAATCGGTCTCTATATTCTCCTTCCCGAACTCGTCCGGGTGGCTTCGGCGGGACCCAAACTCTTCACCCTCGAGCCCTGGTGGTTGCTCGTCGCGCTCCTCGCCGAGGCTTCGAGCTTCTTCTGCGCGATGGCACTGCTTCGTTTGGTCCTGCGCACCAAGAGTTGGTTCGCCGTCGTTACCGCGGGACTCGCCGGCAACGCCGTGACCAACACGTTGCCCGGTGGTGACGCGGTGGGCGCGAGCGTGCAGTACCGGATGCTCGCGAGCACCGGCATCGACTCGGTCCAGGCCGCTGGTGGTCTCGCGGTGAGTTCCATCATCGGCGTGGCCGCGCTGTTCTCGTTACCGATCTTCGCCCTGCCGGTGATCATCGGCGGCGAATCGGTGAGCGCGGGTCTGGTCCACGCCGGAGAACTCGGCGCGATTGGCTTCGTCTTGATCATGGCGCTCGGTGCGGTGATCTTGAGCACCGATAAGACGCTCTTGAACCTCGGTCGATTCCTCCAGTGGATCTTGAACAAGTTGCCGCGACGACGCAAGAGCCCCGGCAACTTGGGCGAACGATTGCTGCACGAGCGCGACCAGGTCCGTGCGGACCTCGGTAAGAACTGGTGGAAGGCGCTGCT
>PLER01000039.1 GCA_003136495.1 Acidimicrobiaceae bacterium | reverse complement strand
TCGTAGACCTCGTAGAAGTGGGCGCCGGTGTCGAGCATGTTGGTGCCGCGCTCTTCGCTCCAGTAGCCGCCGTTCATCATGCTGTGGGTCATCGAGAGCAGTGACGCCGACCCGTCGACCATGGCGGCGTCTACGACCTGACCTACGCCGCTGCGTTGAGCGGCGTAGACCGCCGCGAGAACTCCGAAGACGAGAAACATCGCGCCGCCACCAAAGTCGCCCACCAGGTTGAGCGGTGGTGTCGGCCGCTCCCCCGCGCGGCCGATCGGCCACAGCGCACCCGAGATCGCCACGTAGTTAATGTCGTGCCCCGCGCGAGCCGACAGGGGCCCCGATTGGCCGTAGCCGGTCATGCGGCCGTAGACGAGTCGACGGTTGCGCGCCCAGCACTCCTCCGGCCCGAGTCCCAATCGCTCGGTGACGCCTGGACGAAAGCCCTCGATCAAGACGTCGGCGCGCTCGGCGAGCTCGAGCACCAGGTCGCGACCGGCGTCGTTCTTGAGGTTGACCGCGACCGACGGTCGCGAGCGATTCAAGACGTCAAAGGTCGTCCTCGCCTCGGCATCAACGTCACCGCGCTCGAGACGCAACACGTCGGCACCGGCGTCCGCTAAGAGCATGCAGGCGTAAGGACCCGGTCCGATACCGGCGAGTTCGATGACTTTTAATCCACTGAGGGGCCCGCTCACGAGGTCAGTGTAGGTGGGGTCGGCGCAGCGCCCGGAACTAATCCCACCACAGGTCGTGACCGAGCACGCCGCGCCCGATGAGACCGAGTTGAATCTGCGTGGTCCCTTCAACGATGGTGAGTTGTTTCGCGTCCCGGTAGAACTGTTCGACCGGATGGTCCTCCATGTAGCCCGCCGCGCCGAGGAGCTGGACCGCGAGACCGGAGGCCTTGACCGCGACCTCGGTGGCGTAGTACTTCGCCATGGAGAGATAGGGCACGAACTCCTTGGTGTACTTGCCCTGGTCGGCGAGCCACGCGGAACGGTACGTGAGCAGCCGGGCCGCCTCGATCTCGGTGGCGCACTTCGCGATCTCCCACTGGATCCCCTGGAACTCGGCGATGGTCTTGCCGAAGGCCTGGCGCTCCTTGACGTACTCGGTCGCGTACATGAGCGCCCCTTCGGCGAGGCCGATCCCGCGAGCCGCGACGATCGGTCGCATCGCGTTGAGGGACTCCATCGCCAACGCGAAGCCGCCCCCGATGACCTGGCGCGGACCGACGCGCACGTTCTCCAAGACGATCTCGGCGGTGTCGATGCCCTTGACGCCCATCTTCTTATCGACCCGCGGCCTCGTGAGGCCCGGCGAGTCCGCCTCGACGATGAAGCCCCAGACGTTGGTGTGGTTGCGAATCGACGGGTCACCGATTTTGGCGAAGACCACGAACCAGTCGGCCTGCATGCCCCCCGAGATCCAGCACTTGGTCCCGTTGAGAATGAAGCCGCCCTCACAGTCGGGGTCCTCGCTCGCGCGCGTGCTCATGCCCGCGACGTCCGAACCGGCGCCGGGTTCGGAGAGACAGAACGCGGATCGCTGCGTGCCCTTCGCGATTCCCGGCAAGTAGCGCTGCTTTTGCTCCTCGTTCCCCGCGATCATGATCGGGCCGGTCGGGAGGCGGGTCAGCAGCAACATGAGACCGAGCACGTTCGAATACTTGGTCACCTCTTCGATCGCCAACGTCAGGCCCATGATGCCCGCACCCGACCCCCCGTACTCCTCGGGGATGCACAGGCCCAGGAGATCGGCGCGCTGGAACTCCTCGAAGATGTCCTGAGGGTAGGCGCTCGTCGAATCGATCTCTCGAGCGCGAGGCTTTATCTTGGTCTGGGCGAGGTGTCGGACGGTTGCTTGCAAGTCGAGCATCTCACTCGAGAGTTGAAAGTCCATACCCAGCAAGTTAGTTCGGGCCGTGTGCCAACATACCTACGTGACGACTTTCCAGCGCGCGCAACAGCTGCGCGCGCTGAGCACCTCTACCTTCGACGTGGTCGTCATCGGTGCGGGCATGACCGGGGCGGGCGTCGCCCTCGACGCGGCCTCGCGCGGACTGCGGGTGGCCCTGATCGAGCGTGGCGACATCGCCTCGGGGACGAGTTCGAAGTCCTCGAAGATGGTCCACGGCGGACTGCGCTACCTCCAACAAAAGGAGTTTCGACTGGTCTATGAGAACCTGCGCGAACGCCAACGTCTCTTAGCCAACGCCCCCTACCTGGTCCAACCCCTCCCCTTTCTCATCCCCCTCTTCGGCTCGAACGGCGTAGCCGCCAAGGCCCTCGTCAAGGGCTACGCGACGGCGCTACGGATCTACGACGTCAGCGGTGGATGGCGCATCGGGCACCGTTACCGCAAGATCACGCGCGACGAGACCCTCGCGCACCTACCGACGCTACGCGGTGAACGTCTGGTCGCGGGTTTCCTCTACTACGACGCGCGCGGGGACGACGCCCGCGTCGCGCTCACCCTCGCGAAGACCGCCGCGCTCTCATTCGACGCCCGCGTCCTCAACTACGCCACTGCACTCGCGGTCACCAAGGACGCCGCCGGCCGGGTCACGTCGGTGCGCTGTCGCGACGAGGTCGGCGGCGAAGAGTTCTCCATTCCCACCCGCGCGGTCGTCAACGCGTCGGGCGTGTGGGCCGACGACATCTTCACGATGACCGAGCACCATCCCTCGCACCGCATCACCCCCGCCAAAGGCGTGCACGTGAGCGTCCCGCGCGCTCGCCTCCCCGCCGACGTGGCCGCCGTACTCAACGTGGCTCACGATCGCCGAAGCATCTTTATCGTGCCCTTCGACGACGCGCCCTTCACCTACATCGGCACCACCGACACGGCCTTCGAGGGCTCACTCGACGATCCCGAGTGCACCCGAGAGGACGTCGCGTACCTCCTCGACGCGGTGAACGCCTCGACGTCCTCGGACCTCACCGCCGCCGACGTGACCGGCCTGTGGGCGGGACTGCGTCCGTTGCTCGCACCCACGAAGGGCCGCGTGCTCAGCGAACGCACCGCCGACCTCTCCCGTCGCCATCAGGTGAGTGACACCCGCGACGGTGTTATCCACGTCACCGGCGGTAAGTGGACGACGTACCGCCAGATGGCCGAGGACGCCGTCGACGCGCTCGCGCCCTACGAGGACCACCTGCCCCGTACCCGCACCAAGGCCCTCGCCCTCTACGGCGTGAGCGGATGGCGACCGACCGGCGACCTCGCCACGCACCTCTACCACCGCTACGGCGCGGACACCCCACGTCTCCTCGCGATGATCGACGATGATGCGAACCTCGGCGAGCCGGCGATCGAGGGACTGACCTATCGTCGCGTCGAATACCTCTTCTCCGCGCGCGAGGAGATGGCCGTCACGTTGGTGGATCTCGTCACTCGACGCACCCGCGCACACCTCCACGACGCGCGCGCCACGCTGCGGGCCGCACCCTTCATCGCGGCGCTCGTCGCCGAGACGATGGGGTGGGATGAAAACGCCACCGCGGCGCAGGTCGCCGAGTACCGCGAACTCGTCGAAGCCGAGTTCGCCGCGGCGGGACTGGACCTCTGAGCGATGACGGAACCAACGATGCCCAACGCCTATCCCGCGACGCTCCTCGACGCGCCCGCGCCCGCGCCGGAGCGGCTCCTCGAAGCACTCGCCTCGGCGGACCTCACCTACTCCGTCGCCGCCATCGATCGAGCCGAGCACGCTCGAGACTGGTGGCCCCCACTGATCGCCGACGTGGCGCGAGGTCACGTCGAGCGCTGGCCGGGGGTCGTCGTGCGGGCCCACTCGACCGAGGACGTCGTCGCGACGCTCAAGATAGCGAGCGCCCACGGCGTACCGGTCTGTCCCCAAGGCGGACGTTCCGGCGTCGGCGGTGGTGCCGTGCCCCAGACGGGGGCCATCGCGCTCGATCTCACCGGGCTGAGTGCGGTGGTGGACGTTGACGAGACCTCGAGCACCGTGCGCGTGGAAGCGGGCGTGTTCGGACCCGACCTCGAGGCGGCGACGCGCGCGCGGGGCTTCACCGTCGGACACTTTCCCCAGTCCTTCGACCTCGCCACGGTCGGTGGGTGGATCGCCTGCCGTGGCGCGGGACAGTACTCGAATCGCTACGGCAAGATCGAGGACCTCGTGCGAGGGCTGACCGTGGTGACCGCGGCCGGTGAAGTCCTCCATCTCGGCGGTCACGGGCCGCGCCAAGCCGTCGGTCCCGACCTGGTGGCGCTCTTCGTCGGCTCCGAGGGCACCCTCGGGGTCATCACCGAAGCGACCCTGGTGATGCGAGCGCTGCCGACGAGTGAGCAGCGCGCCGCGTTCGCCTTCACCACGTTCGAAGAGGGAATGACGGCCTGTCGAAGCATCGTGCAACGTGACGCCCGTCCGGCGGTGCTGCGGCTCTACGACGAAGTCGAATCGAAACGTAACTTCGACGTCGATGGTTGTGCGTTGATCGTGCTCGACGAGGGCGAGGAGCCCTTCGTGGAGGCGACGATGTTGACGGTGCGAGCCGCGTGCGCGGCGGCCGCGCCGCTCGGTGACGCGCTCGTCGAGCACTGGCTCGATCGACGCAACGACGTCAGCGCGCTCGCGCCACTGTGGGAACGCGGCGTCGTGGTTGACACCATCGAGGTGGCGGGCCCGTGGACGATACTCACCGACCTGCGTCGTCGCGTCACGGCGGCGCTCCTCGCCGTCGAAGGAATGCTCGTGGCCTCGGTCCACCAGTCCCACGCCTACGTCGACGGGGCGTGCCTCTACTTCACCTTCGCGGGCCAACCTCCGAACGACACGGCCACCTTTTACCGCGACGCGTGGGACGGCGCGATCGATGAGGTCATCGCCCTCGGCGCGGCCATCAGTCACCACCACGGCGTCGGTCGCAATCGGGCACGCTTCGCGCGCGCGGCCCTCGGTGACGCCTTCGGGCTCGTCGTCGCCCTCAAGGCCCACCTCGACCCCGAGAACATCATGAACCCCGGCGTCCTGGGCCTCGGCGATACGTCGTGGTGAAGGCCCTCGCCATCGACGTCGGATCCTCCTCGATCCGCACGGCACTCGTCGACGAACGCGGCGTCGTCTCTTACGTCCACCAACGTCCGCTGCACGTCGCCACGCCGAGTCCGGGGTACGTGGAACTCGACGCGGCAGAGATCGTGAATTCGGCGTTGGAGCTCGCCGCCCTCACCCTGGGCGACGGTGGCGCGTGCGCGTGCGTCGGGGTGACGAACCAGCGAGCCACCACCATCGTCTTCGATCCGGCGACGGGCGTCGCGGTCGGGCCCGCGCTCAGTTGGCAGGACCTCCGCACCGTCATCGACTGTCTCGTCCTCCAGGGCGAGGGACTACGACTCGCGCCCAACCAGTCGGCGACGAAGGTCCGCTGGCTCGTCGAGCAGGCACAACGACCCTCGCGGGAGTTGCGCTTCGCCACCATCGAGACCTGGCTCGTGTGGCACCTCAGTCAGGGCGCCTCGTTCGTGAGCGATCGCTCGAACGCCGGCGTCACCGGTCTGGTGAACACCACGCTCGATGGGTGGGACGAACGCACGCTGTCACTCTTGGCGCTCGATCCGATGATGCTGCCCGAGATCGTCGACACGATCTGCCACGTCGGTCCGGCGACGGCGCTTCCCGGCGCGCCGCCGATCACCGCGATCGTGGGTGACCAGTCGGCGTCGCTCTTCGGTCAATCGTGCGTGCGTACGGGGGCGAAGGTCACCTTCGGTACGGGCGCAATGCTCGACCTCGTCCACGGCGACCACTCGCCCCCGACCTTGGCGCGTTACCCCTCGGGCTGCTACCCCGTCGCGCTGCGCAGTCGCGACGGCGTCGTCACCTGGGGCGTCGAGGGCATCGTCTTTTCCGCCGGTTCGTGCGTCGAGTGGCTAGTGGACCTCGGCCTCATCGGTGAGGTCGCCGAGAGCGAGTCGCTCGCCACGTCGGTGCCCGACACCGCGGGGGTCGCCTTCGTCCCCGCGTTCTCCGGGCTCGGCACGCCGGAGTGGGACTTCGGGGCGCGCGGCGGCTTCTTCGGTTTGACGCGCGGGTCCAGTCGGGCCCACCTCGTACGAGCGGTGCTCGAGGGCGTCGCGCACCGCGGGGCCGACCTGCTCGACGCTGCTCAACGCGAGGTCGGTGCGACGCTCCACGAACTACACGTCGACGGCGGGATGAGCGCCAACCGGTTCTTCGTGCAACGTCTCGCCGACTTCTCAGGCCACGTGGTCTCGGTCTCGTCCGAACGCGAAGCCACGACTCGCGGCGCGGGCCTCATGGCGCTCGTCGGCGCCGGACACCTGACACTCGAAGAGGTCGAGACGCTCTGGTCACCGGCCTTTGTGGCGACCCCGGCGCTCAGCGATCAGCACCGCCTCCTCGCTCGCGAGGCGTGGGCAGCGTCCCTCGCGAAGGCGCGTCGAACGATTCCCGAACTCTCCGACGTCTCGTTCTAGGCGACCCAGGGCTTGAGGCCCAGGGCGTCATCGAGCGTCGTTGGCGCGGTGAGCAACTCTCTCGAGAGCATCAGCGCGCGGGGTTGACTCAGCGCGATGATCCCCGTGACGACGCCGTCGCGCGAGAAGAGCGCGAGCCACTTTCCCTCCTCGGGCGTCCCACTGACGAGGGCGACGTCGTCGCTCGGGTGGGGATGGCCGAGGAGTTGGATCTTCTTGCCGTACTGATCCGACCAGAAGTAGGGCACCATGGGAGCAGCGGGACGCTCGCCGGTGGTCCAGTACCTCGCGAGGTGCGACGCGTGATCGACGGCGACCTGCCAATGCTCGATGCGCACCAACTCCTCGCCGAGTGAACTCGTCCAGCGAAAGCGCGCCACGTCACCGATGGCCGCGACGTTCGGCGCCGCCTGCAGGTCAGCGTCGACGACGACGCCGTCGTCGATGGTGAGCCCGGAACCCTCGAGCCAGGCGGTGTCGAGGGCGGAGCCCACCGCCGCGAGTACCGCATTCGCGCGAAGTCGCGAGCCGTCGTCGAAGAGGAGTTCGTAGCCCGCCTCGACGAGCGCAACGTCGACGAGGCGTTGATTGGTGCGCAGCTCGACCCCGGCGTCGGCCGGTAGACGTTCGAGCCACGCCGAGACCTCCTCACCCAGTACGCCCAGTAAGGGACGCGCCGCGGCTTCGAGCACGACGGGCCGCAGTCCGCGCGCCGTGAGTGACGTGGCCACTTCGGCGCCGACGAACCCGCCGCCGATCACCGCGACGACGCCGCCGGGTGCGAGTCCCTCGAGGACGCCGCCCAGGCGCACCACGTCGTCGTGGTTGCGCAGCGACGGTAGCTCCCCCGCCGCTGGAAAGTGCAGGGCCCGCGCCCGCGCCCCCGTGGCGAGGATCACGTGGGTCCCGGCGACGAGTGAACCCTCGGCGAGCTCCACCGTCGTGCTCTCGACGTCCAGTCGAATCGCGCGCACGCCCAAGCGCAGGGTCGCCGCCGAGTCGGCGAGTTGCGAGCTCGTCGCGAGGGTCGTCTTCGCAACGTCCCACTTGCCCGAGAGCACCTGCTTGGAGAGCGGGGGTCGGTCGTAGGGAGCGTGGGGTTCGTCGCCGATGAGCGTCACCTCGCCCGTGAAGCCGTCTCGACGCAGCGACTCAACAACGCGCCAGCCCGCGAGCCCCGCACCAACGACGACGACGTGATCGCTCGGAGTGAGTTGGCTCACGACCCGAACATGGCGAGCCACTGCTCGACGCTGCGTGGTTCGAGCACGAAGTTCCGGGCCCGCACCTCACCCATCGAGAGCGAGCCCTCGGGCGAGTAGAGGTGGCCCGGGTAGACGATGGTCTCGTCGTCGATGACCGCCAAGCGTTCGTGCAACGAGGTGTAGAGCTCGCGCGCGTCGCCCCCGGGGAAGTCCGTACGACCGCAACCATCGATGAAGAGCGTGTCCCCGCTGAGCATGTCACCGCCCACGAGGAGGCACTGGCTCCCCGGGGTGTGACCGGGGGTGTGGAGCAGCGTGACCGCGACGTCGCCCACCGAGACGACGTCGCGGTCGTGGTGGGCGACGAAGGAGTTCGCCGGCAACTTGGTGCTCGCGCTGATCCACTCGACCTCGTCGGCCTGGACGTGGATGGGTAGTTCCATCTCCTTCAGCAACTCCGCGACGCCGTCGATGTGCACGTTGGCGCCCAGCGAGCCACCCACGTGATCGGGATGGTAGTGCGTCGCGACGACGCCGACGACGCGCAACGACTCCTCGGCCATTATCGCGACCAACTCCGCGGGCCGGTACGCCGGGTCGACCAGGACGACCTCACCTCGCTCGCGATCGCCGATCGCGTAGCTGAAGTTGCGCATCGCCGTGGCGACCTCGTCGCCAATCGCGAAGTCACGGCCGGCGAGGAACTGGCGAAAGAAGAAGGCCTCGCTCATTCCTCCTCGACCACCTTGGCGATCCTCGGCGTCAACTCATCGACCTTGGCCTTGGTCGCGGTGAGCCGGGCCTCGAGTGCCTCGATGATCGTCGTGGCGCGCTCTAGCTTCGCGAAGAGGTCGTCGACCGAGACCTCGCCCTCGTCGAAGGAGGCCACGATCGCGTCGAGCTCCCCCGCCGCCTCGTTCCAGTCGTTGACGTCACTCATGAACCACTTCCCCTCATCTCTTTCACCGTCGAGCGGAACGTCCCGTCACTCACGAGCACGTCGACCTCGTCGCCGAGTGCGAGCGCGTCGATGGATCGAACGAGCGCACCGGCCGCGTCGGTCACGATCGACCAGCCCTGCGCCAGGCGCCGCGAAGGGTCGTACGCGCCGAGGAGCTGGCGTTGACTCGAGAGCACCTGCGCCGCCGACGTCAAGAGGTGGCGGGCTTCTCGCACCAGGTGCTCACGAGTACTGGCCAGGTGACGCTCCTCCGCTCGCAGCCGGTCGCGCACCGCGAAGATCATGGTCCGGCGCCGCTCGGCGACGTAGTCGCTCCCCGCTTCGAGGAGGTCGTCACTGAAGTCGAGGAGTCGACGACTCGGCTGGCGCAGTCGTTCTTCGCGCCATCGCGCCACCTGCGCCGCGAGCTCCTCACCGAGTTTGGTCGGCGTGATCGCGTGGTGGTGGGCCACGAGGTCGGCCACCGACTCATCCCCGGTGTGACCGATGCCCGTGACGACCGGCGTCGTGCACGCGGCGATGGCCCGGGCGACACGTTCGTCGTCGAAACACGCGAGGTCACCCTTCGAACCGCCACCGCGCACGACGGCGATCACGTCGAGGCCGCGTCGGTCGAGTGCGGCGAGTGCGGCGACAATCTGCGGTGGAGCCCCGTCGCCCTGGACGAGGGCTTTGACGAGGGTGATCTCGAAGGCGAAGCCCGAGTTGAGGAGCTGACCGGTGAAGTCCTGATAGCCCTCGGTCCCCGGGCTCGCCACCAGTCCCACGCGCAGCGGCACGGGGGCGAAGGGCCGTTGCCGATTCGCCTCGAGCAGTCCCTCGTCACGGAGCTTCACGATCAGTTCCGCGCGGCGTCGCGCGACGTCACCCAGCAGTCCTTCTACGTCAATGTCGGTGATCGAGAAACCGATCTTGCCCTGGGGCGCGTAGACGTCGACGTAGCCGAAGAAGCTCACGACCATCCCGGCCCGTAAGACGACCCCTTCGGCGGCCAATCGGCGCTTGAGCGGCGCCCAGGGGGTCGCCCAGCAGTGGGCGTTGAGCACGGGTCGCTTCGTATCTGACGAAGCCGAACCGGCGTCGACGAGGTCCACGTAGACGTGGCCCTTCTCGTAGACCTTGGCGACTTCCCCGCGGACCCAGCGGGGACGGCGTCGACCAAAACTCGACTCGAGGTGCGCCGTCAAGAGTTGGTAGAACTCACCGACTTCGAGGACGGCGTCGTCGGTCGCAAGGTCAGGCACCACGAGACGAGGCTAACGCCCAATTGTCACAGTCCCGTTATGGAAGGCCCCCAAAAGTTGTGTCAGACTTGACCCGGATGGTGAGTCGGCTGGGTGGCCGCGCGACTTCGCAAGGGGTCGTGAGGAAAGTCGGGGCTCCACAGGGCAGGGTGCTTACGAAACGTGAGTCGCGGTGACGTGCAGGAAAGTGCCACAGAGAACAGACCGCCGATGGCTCGGGTGACCGAGTACAGGTAAGGGTGAAACGGTGCGGTAAGAGCGCACCAGCGCCTCGAGTGATCGAGGCGGCTCGGTAAACCCCACCCGGAGCAAGATCAAACATGGGAGGCAGCCCGCACGCCTCGTCATTGAGGCACTCCCGAGGTAGATCGCTGAGATGGATGGCCACCCACCCTTCATCTCGAAGGTGGACAGAACCCCGCTTACAGGCCGACTCACCATCC
>PLER01000120.1:7709-9234 GCA_003136495.1 Acidimicrobiaceae bacterium | reverse complement strand
ATCGAGGCGATCGACCACGCCAAGGCCGCCGAGGTACCGATCATCGTCGCGATCAACAAGATGGACCGCGCCGACGCCAACCCCGACCGCGTCCTCCAGCAGCTCTCCGAGCACGGACTGGTGCCCGAGAAGTGGGGTGGCGACACCATCGTCGTCGAGATCTCTGCGCTGCAGGGCACCGGCATCGACGACCTCTTAGAGCAGGTCCTGCTCGTCGCCGAGATCGGCGAACTCTCCGCGCCGCCGACCGGTCGCGCAGGCGGCACGGTGCTCGAGGCGAACTTAGAAGTCGGCCGCGGACCGGTCGCCACCGTCATGGTCCAAAAGGGGCTGTTGCGCGTGGGCGACCCCGTCGTCGCGGGGCCGGCCTACGGCAAGGTGAAGGCGCTCATCAACGACCAGGGCAAGCAGATCAAGAGCGCCGGGCCCTCGACGCCGGTGCAGATCCTGGGATTCAGCGAGCCGCCCTTCGCCGGGGACGAGATGCGCGTCGCGCGCGACTTGGCGCACGCGCGCTCCTTGGCCGAAGCCCGTGCGCAGCGTACGCGTCTGGTCGGCCAACAGCCCGTCGCCTCCTCAAGTGGCGCGCGACTCGAGGACCTCTTCGAGCAGATCCAGCGCGGGGAGACCGCGACCCTCAACATCGTCTTAAAGGCCGACGTGCAGGGTTCCCTCGAAGCCTGCACGGAGTCGCTGCGCAAGCTCGAGCGCGACGACGTCAAACTGGTCATCGTCCACCGTGGCGTCGGAGGCATCACCGAGAACGACGTGCAACTCGCCAAGGCGTCCAACGCGACGATCATCGGCTTCAACGTGCGTCCCGACAAGCGCAGCCGCGAANNGAGATCGAAGCCGCGATGCTCGGTCTCTTGACGCCGGTGTACGAGGAGATCGTCACGGGCGAGGCCGAGGTACGCGAGGTCTTCCGCATCCCGCGCATCGGCGCGATCGCCGGGTGCTTCGTGCGCGACGGGGTCATCACCCGCGGGTCGAAGGTCCGCTTCTTGCGCGAGGGCACGATCATCTGGAAGGGCACGGTCACGTCGCTGCGGAGGTTCAAGGACGACGCGCGCGAGGTGCCCGCGGGCTTCGAGTGCGGCGTCGGGCTCTCGGACTACCAGGACCTCAAGGCGGGCGACGTGATCGAGACCTTCGAAGAGCGCGAGATCCCGCGCACGGCCTAAGTCATGGCGCGCTCTACGGGCTCGCACCATCCCTACCCACGATCGGCTCGGGTCAACAAGATTCTGCGCGAGGTGATCTCGGACGAGTTGGTGCGCATCTCCGACGTCGATGAGCGAATGGGCCTCTTGACGGTGACCGGGGTCGACACCTCGCCCGACATGCGACATGCGATGGTGTACTTCGACTCGCTGAGCGACGCGGCGAAGCTCGCCCTCGAAGAGCGTCGGGGACAGATCCAGGGCGCTGTCAACGCCCAGACACGACTCAAGCGCACGCCCAAGCTCGCCTTCATGGCGGACCCGGCCGTGGCCAGTGGCACGATCGTCGAGGAGCTGTTGCG
>PLER01000120.1:0-7693 GCA_003136495.1 Acidimicrobiaceae bacterium | reverse complement strand
AAGCAGTACGAAGGGGTCGTCACCTTGGGCATCGCCACCGATTCGCTCGACGCCGACGGTGCGGTCACCGAACGACGCGAGGTGCCCGCACTCGACGTCGAGGCGGTCAACAACTTTGCCGCCCGCATGCTCGGCCCGCAACTCCAGACCCCGCCGATGGTGTCCGCGATCAAAGTCGGTGGACAGCGTCTCCACGCCCTCGCTCGCCAGGGCGTCGAGGTCGAACGCGAGGCGCGCGCGGTGACGATCTCCTCCTTCTCACTCGCGGCGACCGAGCACCACGATCAGTGGTCCTTCGTCGTGACGTGTTCGCCCGGCACCTACGTGCGGGTCCTCTTGAGCGACCTCGCGGTCGCCCTCGGTACCGTCGGACACCTGAGCGCCCTTCGTCGAATCGCCAGTGGCGATCACCTCGTCACCGACGCCGTCGACCTCGAGGACCTCGCGGCCCGCGTCGATCGTGGCGAGGAGGTACTGGCGCCGCCGTCGTCGTTCGTCGCGGGCCTCGAGTCGGTCGTGGTCTCTTTTGAACAAGCGTCGCGACTGCGCCAGGGCCAACGAGTGGAGCTCGTAGAACGCCGTGGCGAAGAGATCGCGGCGATGAACGACGCGGGCGACCTCGTCGCGGTGCTGCGCCGTCGCGGGGCGACCTGGCAGCCGGTCGTGGTCTTGCCGAGCGATCCACCCACGGCACCCAGGTAGGTTGCTCTCGTGAGAGTTCTGCGCGACGGCGACATGAATGATGCCCCCGCCGGACCGAGCGTCGTGGCGATGGGTGTCTTTGACGGACTGCATCGCGGACACCAGGCGGTGATCGCCCAGCTCGTCGAGCTGGCGAGGACGTATCAGGCGCTCGCGACGGTCGTCACCTTCGACCCTTCGCCAGCGATGGTCCTTGCTCCCGATAAGGCGCCCCGCCTGCTCGCGACCCTCGATCAACGCATCGAGGGCCTCGCCGAACTCGGGGTCCAACAGGTTCGCGTCCTCGCCTTCGACGAGGCGTTCGCGAAGGTCACCGCACGAGAGTTCATCGACCGCGTCTTGGTCCTGGAGCTCATGGCCCGCTGCGTGGTGGTGGGGGAGGACTTCCACTTCGGGCACAACCGCGAGGGCACGGTCGGGTTCTTACGGGACGTCGGCGCGGAGCGGGGCTTTGACGTCGTGGCCGCGCCGCTCGCCGGTGACCCGGAGCGCTGGAGTTCGACCTCGGTGCGCGGGGCGCTCGAGCGCGGCGACGTCGACGCGGCGAACCGGCTGCTCGGACACGCCTTCACGCTGCGCGGCAGCGTGGTGCACGGTGACGCGCGGGGCGAAGAACTGGGCTATCCGACGGCGAACCTGTCGATGTCCCCGGTCCAGGCGCTGCCCAGTGAGGGCGTCTACGCGGGGGCGGCCTACCTAGATGGTGGCTGGTGGCCCGCGGCCGTATCGGTCGGTACACGTCCCCAGTTCTACGAGTACGGCGAGTTACTGGTCGAGGTCTACGTGGTGGGTTTCGAGGGGAACCTCTATGGATTCAACCTCGATGTGGCCTTCCTCGCCCGCCTGCGCGAGCAGCGCACCTTCTCGAGCGTCCGGAAACTGACCGCGCAGATCGAGCGCGACGTCGCCGAAACCAAGCGAATATTCGCGGAAATCTCGAACGACGACGATCGACTGCTAAGATAGATGTTCGGTCAGCGACGCTGACTATGTGGGTCGTCTCGTTGGCGGCTCGCAACGGGACCCCCGATTCAATAAGGCACACACGTAATGACAGAGAAGCAGGAGATCATCAAGGACTATCAGGCGCACGTCACGGACACCGGTTCACCGGAAGTCCAAGTCGCGCTGCTGACGGCCCGGATCTCGCATCTCACCGAGCACCTCAAGGTTCACAAGGGCGATCATCACACTCGCCGTGGACTCATGAAGCTCATCGGTCAACGCCGTCGACTGCTGGACTACGTGCAAAAAGGCAACGTAGAGCGCTACCGCGCGTTAATTGGCCGTCTCGGCATTCGTCGCTAGCCGAACCGCCACGTCGATACACGACGTGGTCAACACATCCGAGGCCTCGAAGGCCAGTGGAGGACTGTCGCCCCCGGGCGACGATCGCCCACTGGGATTCGGGCGGAGTGTTGCTACACAAGGAGCCAATCCATGACTGACGCAATCCGCGTAAGTAGTCCCGTCACCGGGACCGACAAGACCATGAGTTTTGAGGCCGGTCACCTCGCCCAATTAGCCGACGGCGCCGTTCTCGCGCGTCTCGGTGACACCATGTTGCTCGCGACGGTCACCGCCGCGAAGACGGCCCGTGAGGGGATGGACTTCTTCCCCCTCACGATCGACATCGAAGAGCGCGCCTACGCGGCCGGCAAGATCCCCGGGGCGTTCTTTCGCCGCGAGGGAAAACTCTCCGACCAGGCGATCTTGATCTGTCGACTCATCGACCGTCCGCTGCGTCCGTCCTTCCCCAAGGGCTTTCGCAACGAGGTCCAAGTCGTCGGCACGATCTTCAGCGCCGACCAGGAGAACCCGCACGACATCCTGGCCATCAACGCCGCCTCGGCCGCACTGATGATCTCGGGCATCCCCTTCGACGGCCCCATCGGCGCCGTGCGCATGGCCTACACGACCGACGGGGAGTGGGCGCCGCACCCGACCTTCGCCGAGGGTGACGCCGCGACGTTCGAACTCGTCGTCGCCGGACGCGCGTTGTCCGACTCAGTTGACGCCGACGTCGCGATCATGATGGTCGAAGCCGGCGGCACCGAAGGTTCCTTCGAGAAGTACGCCGACGGCGCCCCGAAGGTCTCCGAAGAGGTGCTGGCCGCGGGACTCGAAGCCTCCAAGCTCTGGATCCGCGAAGCCATCAACCTCCAGCGCGAACTCGTGCGCGACTTCATCGCCGCGCGTGGACCGCTCCCGGTCTTCCCCTACGAGACCTTCGCCGACTACCAAGACGACGTCTACGCTCGCGTAGAGGCCGTCGGGGCCACTGCGCTCACCGAGGCCAACAAGATCACCACGAAGGCCGCGCGCGCCGAGGCGATCGACGCCGCGACGAAATCCATCACCGAGCAGTTGAGCGGTGAGTTCGAAGGACGCGGCAGCGAGATCAAGGCCGCCGTTCGTTCGATGACCAAGAAACTCGTGCGCAAGCGCATCGTCGAAGAGGGAGTGCGTATTGACGGACGATCCACCAGCGACATCCGTCCGCTCTCGGCCGAAGTCGACCTCTTCCCGATGACCCACGGTTCCGCGCTCTTCCAGCGCGGCGAGACCCAGGTCGTGAACGTGACGACGTTGGGCATGCCCCGCATGCGTCAACAACTCGACACCATCACGCCCGACGAGTTCCGTCGCTACATGCACCACTACAACTTCCCGCCCTATTCGACCGGTGAGACCGGTCGCGTGGGCGCGCCGAAGCGTCGCGAGATCGGGCACGGCATGTTGGCCGAGCGCGCGCTCGTACCGGTGTTGCCGAGCGAAGAGGACTTCGCCTACACGATTCGCGTGGTCTCTGACGTCCTGCAGTCCAACGGCTCGACGTCGATGGGTTCGGTCTGTGGATCGACGCTGTCACTGATGGCCGCGGGCGTGCCGATCAAGGCGCCGGTCGCGGGCATCGCGATGGGTCTCGTCTACGACGAGGGCACCTACGTGACGTTGACGGACATCCTCGGCGCCGAGGATGCCTTCGGTGACATGGACTTCAAGGTCGCCGGTACCGCGGACGCGGTGACGGCCTTGCAGCTGGACACCAAGATCGACGGCCTCCCGGCCGACGTGTTGGAGAAGGCGCTGCACCAAGCGAAGGATGCGCGTCTGACGATCTTGAAGCTCATCACCGACACCATCGCCGAGCCCCGAAGCCAAGTCGCCGAAGTGGCGCCGAAGATCGTCTCGATGGAGATCCCGATCGACAAGATCGGTGAGGTCATCGGACCCAAGGGCAAGGTCATCAACACGCTGCAGCAAGAGACCGGTGCGGACATCGCCGTGGATGACGACGGCGTCGTCGGCACGGTGACCATCGGGGCGAAGGACGGCCGCGCCGTGGAAGAGGCGCGTCGCCGGATCTCGTTGATCCTCGACCCGCCCTCGGCCGACGTCGGTGCGGTCTACCCGGGTCGTGTCGTCTCCATCGCGAAGTTCGGGGCGTTCATCAACATCCTCCCCGGTCGCGACGGACTGCTCCACATCTCCAAGCTCGCTCCGCTCAATGGCGGCAAGCGCATCGGTCAGGTGGAAGACGTCCTCGAGTTAGGTCAGGCCTTAGAGGTCAAGGTCGACGACATCGACCCCCAGGGCAAGGTATCGCTCTCGTTGGTCGGTGACTTCCCCGACGTCGTCGAGGAGCCGCGCCGCGAGCGTCGTCCCGAGCGCGACAGCCGTCCCGAGCGCGACAGTCGACCCGACCGGGGTGGACGTAGCGACCGCGGCGACCGTCCCGAGCGTGACAGTCGACCGGAACGTTCGAACGGGACGTCGGCCGCGAAGCCCTCGTCCTTTGAGGCATCCTTCGAAGCCGAGCTGGCGGGCGAGATCGGGGACCTCGGTCCCGGCGGTCCCACCTTCAGTGACGGCGACGGTGGCGGACGTCGTAGCCCTCGACCGCGTCGTCGTTAACTAGCCCTTCGGCCCTGGCGTGCGGTGTGACTGCGCGCCAGGGCCGTTTGCTTTGTACGTAGCGTGGAGCCCATGAGTACGGCGACCCACGTGACCGGGTACTTCGAACCCGTGACGGCCCCACCTTGGTGGCGACCGCTCCTTCGCGCGGACCGCTGGGCGCTGCTCTGGTGCGTGCTCGTGGCCGCGGTCCTCTTTATCGTGCCCGCGCTCTTCGGCCATCCGGCGATCGACGCCGACAACCTCATCCAGAACTTTCCGTTGCGGGTCTTGGCCGGTCGTCAACTCGCCTCGGGCCACCTGCCACTGCTCGATCCGCTCACCAACTCGGGCACGCCGCTGCTGGGAGGCATGAACGCCGGGGCGCTCTACCCCCTCACGATCATCTTCGCCTTCATCCCACCGATCGTCGCGTGGGTCTTCAACATGATCGTCGTCTACGTGACGGCCGCCATCGGGGTCTTCGCGCTTCTGCGCTGGCACCGGATCTCGACCATACCCGCGTTGGCCGCGGGGCTCACCTACGCCTACTCGGGCTCGATGATCGGCCAGATGGTCCACCTCGGAGTCGTCCAGGGCTACTCGTTTCTGCCCTGGGCCACGTTGATCATGCTCGCGCTCTCTCGACGTATCCAGTCGGCGCCGACGACGACCTCGTGGTGGGGGTTCGCGCGTCTCGGTTTCCCCTGGGTCTGCGCGATGGCGGTCCTCTGGGGGCTGACCTTTTTGAGCGGCGAGCCTCGCGCCATCGCCGAGGTCGAACTCTTGACGATCGTCGTGGTGCCCGGGGTCTTGTTGCTGCGCTCTTCGTACTGGCTGCGCACGTGGCGAACGCGCATCGCCTACCTCGCGACGTTGCTGGTGGGTTTCGCCTGGGGACTCGGGCTGGGTCTCATCCAGTTGCTGCCGGGGTGGTCGTTCATCAACTTCTCTCAGCGGTCCCAGGAGAACTACCAGTTCTTCGGCGCGGGATCGCTCGCGGTGCGCTGGACGACACTGCTCTTTACGCCGGACATCTTCGGCGGCAACGGGGCCTTCGGTCAACCCGGGTTCTTCGCCAACTACAACCTGGCCGAGGTCACCGGTTACGCCGGCGTGCTCGCGTTGATGGGAGGCGTCGCGTTCCTCACCCGGTTCACGTGGAAGGGCTGGCGGGGATTCGAGCGCGACTTTGCGATCTACGTGCTTCTCGGGGTCGTGGGACTCTTCGCGACCTGGGGGAACTTCACCCCGGTCGGCCACCTCTTTCGCGTGATCCCGCTCTTTGGCTCGACGCGGCTCCAGAGTCGCAACATCATCCTCGTCGACTTTCCCCTGGCGATGGTGCTCGGGTGGTGGCTGGAGCAGGTTCGCGAAAAGGCGAGACGCACGTTGCCACGAATGGGACGCACCCCCGACGCCGAACTCGTTCGCGAACCAGTGGCGCGCGGAGGACTCTTCGCCGGAATGGAAGACGGTTTTCGTTGGGCGACGGCCGCCCCGGCGATCCTCATCGCGGCGCTGTCGGTCGCGTTGCTTGGGTGGGGTCCGTGGGTCGTCAACCAAGTCAGCATCTCCGACGGTCTTCAGCACCTGGAGAGCAAACTCGCGTTCTTGAACGTGCTCCACCTCCTCATCGCCCTCGCCGCCGCGGCGACGGTGTTGCTGTTGCGGAACTCGCGCCACCTCTTCAAGGTGATCTTGGTCATCCTGGTGCTCGACTTGACGGTCTTTGTCATGTTCACCTCCTCAGGACTCATCGGTGGACCAGGACCGCGCGAGGCGTCCAAAGCGGCGGCGACGAAACTCCTCGGTACGACCGGTCGCTTCGCCTTGGTGGATGTGGGGGGAGCCCACACGGGCGACTTTCGCTACATCGGCGAACCCAACATGAACGTCTTCACGGGCCTGCCGAGCGTCCAGGGCTACGGGGCACTCATCTCGACCATCTACGACGATGCGACCGGCACCCATCCTCAGGCGACCGTCGACCCCTGCCACTTGGCGGCCGGCACCTTTACCCAACTCCGACTCGACTCCGTCGCCATGGCTACCGGGGTCTTGATGACTTCGTCGCAACTCAGTCCCACGGTGCCCTCGACGTGCGTGCGACAACGCACGACGCCTTCCGCGCGGCGCTACTTCGGGCGCCTCATGCGAGTGCAGTCGATTCAACTCTCTGGCGTGAAGAACAACTTCATCTCAACCTCGCCGATCCGCGTGCAGTTCTTCAACGGTGAAGGTCAGCCAGTGGGGAAGGCCCTCTCGTCGCCCAAGCTCGAGGGCAGTCACGCGGGCCTCAAGGCGTTCGGCGCGACACTCGTCTCACCCCTCGCCGCGGGTTTTACGGTCTCATCGGCGACGGGCGTGCGCATCGGCAACACCCTGGTGACCCCCGTGGGTTCGACGAGCAGCTATCAACTGGACTCCAACTTCCAACTCGCCATCGACGCTTCGAGGTGGCACCTCACCTCGACCGAAGAGCAGTTCTCCGTCTTCAAGGCCAAGAGCGTCCGACCCGAAGCGTGGTTGGGTTCTAAGGCGCGAGGTCACGTGACGAAGATCCGCGACGCGAGTTGGGGGGACACGTGGGTCAGCGTGTCGCTCCAGCGCGCCAGCGAGCTGTACCGCAGCGAGGCGTACCTCCCGGGCTGGCGCGCCACGGCGCTCAACACGACGACCGGCGCGACGAAGGCTTTGAGTGTCGATCGTGCGGGACTGATCGAGGAGATCGACGTGCCCGCGGGGAACTGGACGATCCATTTCCACTATCACGCGCCCTACATCGAAGTGAGCACCGCGGTGTCGACGGTCTCGTGGGTGTTGCTGCTCGGCGTCGGGGCGACGGTGGGAGTCCGGAGAGCCAGCAAGCGCAAAGGTAAGGTGCTGGCGTGACGTCACTAGCCATCGTGGGTGGCGCCGGCCGCATGGGCCAGGCGCTCGGTGAAGGGCTCTCGGCACTCGACGCGTTCTCGGTCGTGGCGATGGTCGACCAACACGAACCGCGCGAACTCTTCGGGGCCACTCACTACACGTCGCTCGCCGAGATTGACGCGCCCTCAATTGACGTGGTGATCGACTTCTCCTCGCCCGA
>PLER01000026.1 GCA_003136495.1 Acidimicrobiaceae bacterium | reverse complement strand
CCGGTGGCGCCACTCGCTCGGCGTCGGTGCGTTGCGGGTTGGTGCACTGCGGCGACGCCGCCATCGTCGTCGTGCACGACGCGGCCCGGCCACTCGCCAGCGCGGCACTCTTCCTCTCGGTCGTCGAGGCAATCAACCAAGGGGCCGACGCCGCTATTCCCGGCCTCGCCGTCACCGACACCGTCAAGCGCGTCTACCTCGAAGACGACGTGACGATCGTCGCGTCGACGGTCGTACGCGAAGAGTTGGTCACCGTCCAGACCCCCCAGGCCTTTCGACGCGACGCCCTCGAACAGGCCCACGCGACGGGCGACGAGGCGAGCGACGACGCGTCACTCGTCGAGGCGCGCGGCGGCCGCGTGGTCGTTGTCGAGGGTGAACTTCGCAACGTGAAGATCACCCGACCGAGCGACCTCGAAGTCCTTGGCGCATTGGAACAGGTGCGTCCGTGAGAATCGGTCAGGGCATCGACGCTCACGCCTTCAGTGACGCGAGTGACCGCGCGCTCTGGCTGGGCCTCGTGCACATACCTGACGCGACCGGACTCGCGGGTCACTCCGACGCTGACGTCGTGACTCACGCGCTCTGTGACGCCATCCTCGGGGCGGCGAATCTCGGCGACCTTGGTCGCCACTTTCCCGACTCGGATCCCCAGTTCCGCGACGCGCCTTCTCGTCGTCTGCTCGAGGCGACCATCGGTCTCGCGCACGATGAGGGCTTTCGCGTCCTCTCGGCCGACGTCACCATCATCGCCGAAGCACCACGACTCGCTCCCTTCATGCCCGCCATGTCGAGGGCGCTGTCAGAGGTCGTCGGCACCACGGTCTCGGTGAAGGCGACGACGCTGGAGGGCCTGGGCGCTCTTGGTCGTGGAGAAGGCATCGCGGCCAGTGCCGTGATCTTGTTGGAGGAGACATGAGTCCTCGCCCCGCGCCGCGCCGCGCCGCGCCTTCGCGGTCACCGCGACCCGGCGACCGACGCACTCCGTCGGGCGCGCCCCGTAGAGGTCCCTCGCGCGAACGCGACGGCATCGGGGGCGACCAGGTTGAAGGGCGACATGCCGTCCTGGAGCTGCTGCGCGCGAAGCGGCGCAGCGTGACGAAGATCTTCATCGCCGAAGCCCAGGACGCCTCTGCAACGCTCGACGCCATCGAGTTTGAAGCCCAGCGCCAGCGCGTGCCGGTGCAATTGATTTCGATGACTCGTCTTGATCGTGAAGCGAAGACCGANNGTGTGAAAAAACCGTTCCTCTTGGTCTGCGACGGTGTCACCGATCCTCGTAACTTGGGCGCGATGTTGCGAAGCGCCGAGGGCGCTGGCGTGACGGGCATCATCGTCCCGCGGCACCGATCCGCTCGAATCTCCCCGACGGTCACCAAGACCGCCGCCGGCGCGATCGAGTACCTCACCTTTTGTGACGTTGGCGGGATTCCGACGACCATTGACGACCTAAACCGCGCGGGCGTGCTTACAGTGGGACTCGCGGGAGAGGTCAAAGAGTCCCTGTTCGACCTTGAACTCGGATCCGGCCCGGTCGCACTCGTCGTCGGCGGGGAGGAAAAGGGGCTTTCCGCCCTCACCCGGAAGCGCTGTGCGACCGTTGTGTCGATACCGCAGTTGGGTCGGATCAGTTCGCTGAACGCCGGCGTCGCTGTCTCGGTCGCCGCGTTTGAGGTTGCCCGTCAGCGCCGGGGCGCCAGCAAAGGCGACTGAACCGCGCTCAACAACGGCGCAGGGTCAGGTAGGGGTAAGCCTGTAATCAGCCCAGAGGTTCCCCTGGCGCGAGTCGGAGACGGCGCGTATCGTGAGGTCAGATTTTCTCGAACACGTTCGAATTGGGCCCCGGAGACTCAACTTTGGAGATCCGGCTTGTACACGTTGGGGTGATTTAAACGAGAGGGGTGTAACGCGAATGCATTTCGCCGTCTTGACTTTGCGAGAGCGTCGGAGGAATGCGAGTTGTTGAGTCCACCGCGTCAATTTCCACGAACGGCGACTTGGTTAGTCTCCGCATTTGCCGTAGTCGTTTTGGTTCTTTGGAGCCCGTTCGGCGCTTCTGCGTTCGCTGTGGCTCAGTTTCATACGGTGACATTTGCGGAAAACGACAGCCTGAGCGACTCGACCACAGTGACTCAAACGGAGAACTCACCAACTGCATTAACCCTCTTTTCAGCAATCAGTCCTCCATTTACGAATTCGGGGCACACCTTCGTTGACTGGAACACCGAGCCCGATGGAAGCGGAACTTCGTATACGGACGGAGAGACATTTAGCTTCAATTCAGCAGTAGTTCTTTATGCCATTTGGTCAAGCCAATTTCATACGGTGACTTTTGCGGAAAACGACAGCCTGAGNNACCGAGCCCGATGGAAGCGGAACCACATTCGCGAACGGTGGAACTTATGGCTTTGGTTCGGGGATCGAGTTATACGCAATATGGGAATCGTCATCAAGCATCACGATCGATTTCGACTTGAGCGGTGGAGTTGGTTCAAATTCCCCACTCACTGGCGCACAAGGTTCGACGGAGACGTTGCCTTCCGGCGTG
>PLER01000128.1 GCA_003136495.1 Acidimicrobiaceae bacterium | reverse complement strand
GCTACAGCCCGCGGCGAGTTCCCCCGCAGCCCGCTCATCCTAGCCGTTGAGAATGAGGGTCACCAAAGCCTAAATCGGGCTCGGTGGCTCCGTGACGAGCGGTGGGTGGTGTTCGATGACAATCTCGTTGATGCGTCGTTTCTCCACGGACTGGACGCGAAAGGTCCACTCACCGTGCGTGTAGGTGGTGCCCGCGGCCGGGATCTCGCCCGCGAGGTCGAGCACGAATCCAGCAATCGTGACGTACTCCCCTTCGGGGATCACCACTCCGAGTTCCTCTTCCACCCGATCGACGTGGGTCTGACCGTCAACGAGCCAGCGATCTTGACGGATTCGAACGATCGTGGGCTCTTCGTCCTCGTCGAACTCGTCGTTGAGGTCACCGACCAACTGTTCGAGGATGTCGCGGATCGAGGCCACGCCCGCCACGCCGCCGTGCTCGTCGAGCACCAGGGCGAAGGTGCGACGTTGCGCGCGCATCTGGCCCAGGCTTTCGAGAAGGTCGAAGGTCTCGGGCAGCATCAAGGGACGACGGATCTTGCGAGTGATCTCTTCGGCCGTGGGCAACGAAACGCCGATCGCTCGCTTGACGGTCGAGCTGCGAAAGAGGTCGTTCACGAAGAGGACCCCGAGGACGTCGTCGAGGTCGTCGCTCACCACCGGAAAGCACGAGTGGCCGGTGTCGCGCACGGCTTCGGCGATGGCTTCGGGCGTGACGGGAAAGGTGAGGTAGGCGACGTCGACCCGAGGGGTCATCACGTCGCGCAGTTCGAGTTCGCTGAGTTGATCGACGCGGGCGTGGATTGCCTCCGCCTCGGGCGAGACGGGTTTGGTCGTTTCGTGGCCTGTTAGTCGCGCTCGGAACCGCGCGAGCCCCGTCGGGGGAGGCTTCGGGTCACTCATTCAGCGTGAGGACCACCGACGCGCACCGTCGCGGGACGCAAGGATTCGTCCTCGTAGCCCTCGCCGCGCAGAAGCGCGCGCACGGCGCTGCGCATTCGCTGGGGATCCAGAGGTTTTACGACGAAGCCGTCAGCGCCCGAGCGTCGAGCGAGAAAGACGTCCGGTCGACGGTCCAAGAGCATCAAGACCGAGACGGGATCGGCCCCGCCATAGGACTCGAGGTTGCGCAGCTCCATGGTGATGGCCATCCCGCCCATGGCCCCGACCTGAAGGTCGACGACGACCAGGTCCACGTCGCCGCGCTTCACGCGTTCAATCGCCTCGGGGCCGTTTGAGGATTCCTCAATCAAGAGGTCGGGTCCGGCGAGCATCGTCTCGAGTTCGCGACGCAGTGACGCCAGGTCGCTGACGAGGAGCACGGTTGCCACGAACATCAGCGTAGCGGAGGTCGAAACCGTGAAATTTGCCCGACCGTATTCATTCGAATCTCCCCTTGTGTCGCACCAGGACCTGTGGTTATCCTGCGAGTCAGGGCGAATTCGGGGGAGACCGCATGGCAGCGACGTCGTTGGATTGGGCGGGCGGCGCAGCCTGTCGCGGGAGCGAAGGTTCACTGTTCTATTCAGCTGACAGCGCGGAGCGAAAAGAGGACCGCCTCGAGCGCGAGCAACTGGCCAAGAGAATCTGCGCGGGGTGCGCGGTGCGCGAAGAGTGTCTTCACGCCGCTCTCGAGCGACACGAGTCCTACGGAATCTGGGGCGGACTCAACGAGTTCGAACGGCGAGCGCTAACTCGCGCGTGAACGGCCCCAGCCGAGTTGCGCGGGGCTCACGCGAGTCAGGACGATCAACAAGGCGAAGGTCACCAGGTGCACCGCGGTGCAGTACTCGCAGATCGCCCCGATAATGATCACCTCGGCGAAGATCAGCCAGAGCACGAAGCCCATCGAGATAATGGCCAAGCCGAATCGGGCCACGTGGATCCAGCGAGCACGGGCGCGCCACGCCCAGGGCGTATTGAGCGCGGTCATCACGACGTAGTTGGCCAAACCGAAGATCGCGACCGGAATACCGAGGATCTCCGACTGCGCGGAGGTCGTGACCTTTTGACAGTCGATGAGGCCGCTCGTTGAACAGACCAGTGCGTGAGGCTGGAAGTGCGTGATGGTCAGGTAGATCGATAGTCCGAGTCCGAGCAGACTCAAGAGCAACGTCGTGACCTCCACCCAGGGGGCGACGCGGTACTCGGACTCGACGGTCAGGGGCTCCGCCGTGGCGTCAATCACTTAAGACCCATGGCCTTGGCCGCAACCTCCACGCCGCTACTCGTACAGACACTCGCGGGCATGTTCTTCGTGAGCGAGCAGATCGACGCCGTCTGGTAGTTCGCCGAGGCGATAATCGCCTCGGTCACGGGACTGGCCGCGTTGCTGAGGGCGGCCGCGATGTTGTTGCGAGTCGAACCCGCGAGCGTCGTCGGGCTGTAGCTGGCGCCCGCGACGAGGAACTTATTCGCGAAGTCGATGAAGGGGATCGAGCCCGCGTCACTCGAGGTGAGCCCCTTGATGTACTTCGGAGTGTCGTACTTGGTGATGAGGGCGCTCTCTTGGGCGGTGGGCTTCTGGAGGGACGCGTAGTACGTTCCGGCGGCGTCTAAGTAGTTGGTGTACTCCTCGTCGGTCTTAAAGACGAGGTACTTCGATTTGTACGTCGCCTTGACGAACGTGAACGTCGGGGTATTGGGGTAGACGTCGCCGGAGTAGCTGGACATGTTGCCGAGCCCCGTGAACGTGCCGAAACGGCTGAGTGCGACGATCGTCGCCCAGCGCTGGGCCGCGCAGTAGGGGCAGTACTCCGCGCCGATGTAGACGACCTCGGGAACCTTCACGCCGGCGGCGTTGGTCGCGGTCAACTCCGGCTGTCCCGCGACGGGTTGGGGCGAGGAGACCTGGGCGATCGGCGACGTGACGCCCACGGTGTTAAAGACCGACGCGGGCACCGTGGTGAGGGCGGTCAGGTTCGCCGCGCTGATGGGGGTGAAACTCGACGAGCCGGACTTGGCGGTGCCACCGCTGGCGACCTTGATGATCACGAGCGCGGCGACGACGATTACGACGAGGCCGACCGCGACCCACGTAAACAGCCCGGCGGGCCGTCCGCCCCGCGCCTTCACGGGGGGTCGTGGGGTGTTGGGCCGTTTCTTCTGTGCCGAGGTCTTGGCCACGGTGCTCCTTTGGGCGAGTGCGCATCAAACTTAGTGGAGAACGAACGAACGCGACAGTGAGCGGGGCGAGTCGTTAAGTTAGCCCACGTGGCCGAAATCCTGATCCCGCGCCCTGCGGCGACCGTGCTCACGCTGCGCGACACACCAAAGGGTTACGAGATTCTTATGCTGCGCAGAAACTTGCGAAGCGATTTCGTCGGCGGTGCGCACGTCTTTCCCGGCGGTGCCGTGGACGAGAGCGACGCGGAGGCCCACGACCTCGTCGTCGGACTCGACGACGTTACGGCGTCCACACGGCTGGAGGTCGAGCGGGGGGGACTGGCGTTTTACGTGGCCAGCCTGCGGGAACTCTTCGAGGAAGCGGGACTGCTCCTCGCGGTTGACGAGCACGGTGATGTCGTCACGTTCTCGGCTCCCCGCGACCTCGAACGCTGGGCCGCGCTTCGTCGCTCGATCAACGCCGGCGAACTCGGGTTTCTCGATCTCCTACGCGAGGAGGGACTACGACTCGATCTACGTGGCGTCGAGTACCTCGCGCACTGGATAACCCCGGTGGGCCCGCCCCGGCGATACGACACGCGATTCTTCGTGGCCCGGGCGCCCGCGGGTCAGGTGGCCACCCACGACGCGGGCGAGACCGTCGCCGATATCTGGGTGCGACCGGTCGACGCGCTGGCGGCCGAGCGTCGTGGCGAGTTCGAGATGATTCGACCGACCATCAAGAACCTGGAGGCCGTGGCGCACTTCCAAGAATCCGAAGAGGTGCTGGCGTACGCGCGGGGGTTGGAGTCGATTCCGTGCGTGACCCCGCGCATCATCACCCGCGACGGCGAAGTCGTATTCGTGAACCCTGGTGAGGTGGGGTACGACGAGTGATGGACCGCTCCTAATCCTGACCGGTGGGGTGTCAATTCGCGAGAACGTTCGCTACCATGGAGGGAAGAATGTTTAGAGGAGTCGAGGCGCCATGACCACCACCAACGTGAATCTGACCGAAAAGGTCACCGGGCCGATCTCGCTGACCGACACCGCGGTCATCAAGGTCGCCGAACTCATTGCCGCGGCCGGGGCCGACGAGCCCTTAGCGCTGCGCGTGGCCGTCAAGTCTGGCGGCTGCTCGGGCTTTAACTACGACATGTACTTCGACTCCGAGATCGCCGAGGACGACGTCGTCAACGCATTCGGCGACGTCAAGGTCGTCGTCGACCCCGCGAGCGCGGAGTTGTTGGCCGGGGCGTCGCTCGACTACAGCGACAGTCTGCAGGGCGCGGGGTTTCACATCACCAACCCCAACGCCACGCGCACCTGCGGGTGCGGCAACTCCTTTAGCTGAGTTGCCCGAGTTGACTCCGACGCGCCCCTACTCACCCTGGCGGCGCGCGGGCGACTTCGTGATCGTGTCGGGCCAGTTAGGTCTCGTCTACGGCGGACCCAAGGTCGACTTCGCCGAGGGCGGCACCGCGGGACAGCTCCGACAGGCGCTGACCAACGCCGAAGGTCTGCTGAAAGAAGCGGGCGCCACGCTGGCCGATGTCGTCAAGGCCACGATGTTCATCCTCGACATGGCCGACTTCGCGGCGTGCAACGAGGTGTGGGTGGACGTCTTTAAGGACCCCCGGCCGACGCGCAGCGCGTTCGCGGTGAAGGAACTACCGCTCGGGGCGAAGGTCGAAGTGGAGTTCTGGGCTTACTCGCCCGCGCGCTGATCGACGAACTCGTTCGACGTGCCGAACTTGTAGCCCACCGAGCGCACCGTTTGAATCAGGTGCGCGTACTCCTCACCCAACTTCGCGCGGAGTCGACGTACGTGGACGTCGACCGTTCGGGCGCCGCCGTAGTACTCGTAGCCCCACACCCGAGAGAGCAACGTCGCCCTGGTGAAGACGCGATTGGGATTGGTCGCCAAGAACCGCAACAGTTCGTACTCCATGTACGTCAGGTCCATCACGCGGCCGGCGATGGAGGCCTGGTAGGTCTCTAAGTTCATCGAGAGCTCGGCGTGCTCTATGCGGGGCGCCACGCTCTCGTTCCCCGCGCGTCGAAGCCGGTGGCGCAGTCGCGTCGCGAGTTCACTGACGTCGTAGGGTCCGACAACGAAGTCGTCAAAGAGGTCTTCACGAAACGTCAGGTCGTCGAGCTGGTAGTGGTCGAGCAACAAGATGATCGGACCCACGCCGCGCTCTCGTTGCCGCAGCTGTCGACAGAGGCTCATGGCTTCGCTGAAGGGCAGGGCGGCCGCGTTGATCACCGCGCCCGAAAAGCCGTCAGTGGGTTCCAAGGCGGCGATCTCGTTGAGTCGGGCCGAGGCGGCGATGGCCGGCGTGACGCCGGTTACGTCAAAGGCCTTTCGAACCGGCCCATCGCACGAGGGCACGCAGAGGACGACGTCGATACTCACAACAGCGGTAGGTACCTCTCCAGCTCGAAGGTCGTGACCTGGGCGCGGTAGCCGTCCCATTCGGCGCGCTTGTTGCGCAAGAACCACTCGACGAGGTGACTGCCGAGGGTCTCTTCTAAGAGCGAGGACTTCTCCATCAACTTCAAGGCATCACCGAGTGACTGGGGCAGCGGGGCGACGCGCTTGCCCTCCTTCGGTAGGTCGTAGTTGCCCATCACCCCACGCAGCCCCGCCGCCAGAATGACCGCGAAGGCCAGATAGGGATTGGCCGCCGCGTCGGGCGAGCGGTACTCGACGCGCGTCGAGTCCATCCGGCCAGGCTTCACCGAAGGGATACGCACCAACGCCGCCGCGTCGTAGCGGGCCCACTCGGCCCCGACCGGCGCCTCGACGCCGGGTACCAGTCGTTTGTAGGAGTTCACCCACTGATTGGTGACGGCCGTGATCTCGGGCGCGTGGCGAACCAGCCCGGCGATGAACTTGTTGGCCAGGTCACTCAGTCCGTAGGTGCGCTCGCCGATGAAGGCGTTCTTCTCGTCACGCCAGAGCGACACGTGGGTGTGCATGCCCGAGCCTTGTACGCCCACGAGGGGCTTGGGCATGAAACTGGCCTCGACGCCCGACTGGCGCGCGAGCTCTTTCACGACGTAGCGAAGGGTCATCACCGTGTCGGCCATGGTCAGCGCGTCGGTGTAGCGCAGGTCGATCTCGTGCTGGCCCGGGGCGTCCTCGTGCTGGGCGTGCTCGACCCCGATGCCCATCTCTTCTAACGTCAAGACGGTCTGGCGACGTAGTTGACTGCCCGTGTCGTCGGGCAGGAGGTCGAAGTAGCTGCCGTGGTCGATCGGCGTCGGCGTCGCCGAAGGGTCGAGGCTCTCGAAGTAGAAGAACTCGATCTCGGGGGCGACGAAGAAGTTGTAGCCCTGCGCCCGCGCGCCGTCGAGGACTCGGCGCAGTTGCTGGCGCGGACAGCCGTCGAAGATCGTTCCGTCGATGTTGACGATGTCACAGAACACTCGCGCCACCCCGGTGCCTTGGGGGTACCAGGGGAGGAGTTGGAACGTCGAGAGGTCCGGGCGGGCCAGCAGGTCCGACTCGGTGGTGCGAGAGAAGCCGTCAATGGCGCTCCCGTCAAAGGTCATGCCCTGGTCGAGCGCGTCTTCGAGCTCCGCGGGCGTGACGTGAAAGGCCTTGTGGCGACCGAGCACGTCGGTGAACCAGAGCTGGACGAACCGGACCCCCCGTTCTTCGACCGTGCGCAGCACGTACTGGGCCTGACTTTGCATGGTGGCCATTCTCGCACCTTCTTTCGGGGTCGCTCCGCCGCAGAAGCACGAAGCCCGCCACGAGACGTGGCGGGCTTCGTGAAACGGGGGAAATTAGCGCTTCTTCGCGGCCTTCTTCGCGGGCGCCTTCTTCGCTACCTTCTTGACCGCGGCCTTCTTCGCGGGCGCCTTCTTGGCCGCCTTCTTGGTGGCCGGGGCCTTCGCGGCGCCACAGATCGTGTCGGTGACGAGTGCCGCGACGACGTAGGGGTCGGAGTTGGCGTTCGGTCGACGGTCCTCTAAGTAGCCGCGCTTGGCGGTCGCGACGGCGACCGGGATGCGCACCGACGCGCCGCGGTTCGCGACACCGTAGGAGTACTTGGTGTAGGGAGCAGTCTCGTGCTCCCCGGTCAAGCGGTCCTCGATGCCCACTCCGTAGGCGGCGACGTGCTCTTTCACCTTGGTGCCGAGCGCCTCGCAACCAGCGATGATCGCGTCCCAACCACCGGGCGCGCGCATCTGCTTGGTCGAGAAGTTGGTGTGCGCACCCGCCCCGTTCCAGTCACCCTTGATGGGCTTGGCGTCGAAGCTCACGTCGACCTCGAACTCTTCCGCGATGCGCTCTAAGAGCCAGCGCGCCGTCCACAGGTGGTCGCCGACGGCGACCGGGCTCAAGATACCGACCTGGAACTCCCACTGGCCCATCATCACCTCGGCGTTGGTGCCCTCGATGCCGATGCCCGCGCGCATGCAGGCGAGCGTGTGGGCTTCGACGATGTCGCGTCCGGGCATCTTGTCGCCGCCGACGCCGCAGTAGTACGGACCCTGGGGCGGTGGGAAGCCCTCCTCCGGCCACCCGTAGGGTCGACCGTCTTGGAAGAAGGTGTACTCCTGTTCGATGCCGAACATCGGCTCGAAGCTCGCGTACTTCTTCGTCATCTCCGCGGCCCTCGCGCGCGTGTTGGTGGCGTGCGGGGTCATGTCGGGGTTCAATACTTCACACAACACCAAGATGTCGTTGGGTCCACGCAGCGGGTTGGGCGTCGTGAAGACGGGTAGCAAGATGCAGTCGGAGTTCGCACCGGTCGCCTGGTTGGTGCTCGATCCGTCAAAGCCCCACACCGGAGGCTTCTTGCCGTTCGCGATGATCTTGGTCTTGCTCCGCAGCTTGTGCGTCGGCTCGGTGCCGTCTATCCAGATGTACTCAGCTTGATACGACAACGGTGCTCCTTCGATGTGCCATCGCGTGCTCACGCGACCGCCCCTAGTTTGATGGTTCGGCGACTCGGTGCACCCCGAGTTCTGTTACCGCAATGTGAATACTGACCAGGGACAAATCTCCCCAGCACCGGTAGGCTCGCGACGTGGCTACGCTACGACTCGCTCTGGCCCAGATGAACGCGGTGGTCGGTGGATTCGTCCAGAACGTCGAGACCCTCGCGCGATTCCGCGCCCAGGCCGCCCTGGTGGGTGCCGACGTGGTGGTGACCCCCGAGATGTCCTTGATGGGTTATCCGCCCGAGGACCTACTGCTCAAAGAAGGCTTCATCGAAGCGAGCGCCCAGGCCCTCTTCGACCTCACCAAGTCGGACAACTTGCCGCCCATCTTCGTGGGCACGATCATGCCCGAGGGAGTGAACGGCGTGACGTTGGCACCCTCGTCGGATGGCCGCGACGCCGTGCGCCTCTACGACGACGAGCAGCGCCGCAGCCACGTCGCGAATGTCCTGGTGGCCTTGGGCGACGACGGGGTCGTCGCGACCGCGACGAAGCGGCTGTTGCCCAACTATGACGTGTTCGACGAGCGCCGCTACTTCCATCCCGGCGTCGGACCTCAGACGATCGTGAACGTCCACGGGGTGGCGGTGGGGATGCTGGTCTGCGAGGACGTGTGGACGAGCAACGGTCCCGCGATGGAGCTGGCGAGCCAGGGCGCGACGCTACTGGTCGTGTCGAACGCGTCGCCCTACGCGAGGGGGCGACGCGAGGACCGCGAAGCAATGCTGCGCGAGCGAGCGATCGAGACGAACTGCCCCATCGCCTACGTGAATCTCGTCGGCGGCCAAGACGAGTTGGTCTTCGATGGCCAGAGCGTGGCGGTCAACGCGAAGGGCGACGTTGTGGCGCGCGCGAGCGCCTTCAGCGAGGAGTTGCTGGTGTGTGAACTCGAGGCGCGCGACTCCACCGTCGGCGTCGCGATCGACACGCTCTACGCGCGTGATGAACTGCGCGCGCGCGCCAGCATGGTCAACCACGTCGAAGAGCCCCTGGACGAAGTCGAGGAGATCTACGAAGCCCTGGTCATGGGCACGCGCGACTACTTACGCAAGAACGGCTTTCGCGAGGCGATCGTGGCGCTGTCGGGCGGCGTCGACTCCTCGCTCGTGGCGGCCATCGCGGTCGACGCCGTCGGCGCGCGCGCGGTGCGCGGTTTTTCGATGCCCAGTCGATACTCGTCGGCCGGATCGATCGCCGACGCCGTCGAACTCGCCAACCGACTCGACATCGAAGTGACGACGCTGCCGATTGAGTCGGCGCACGACGTCTTCGCCACTGACCTCCACGACGTCTTAGAGGGCCCGCCGCTCGGTCTCACCGATGAGAACCTCCAGTCGAGGATCCGCGCGGTGCTGATGATGGCGATCTCCAACGCCACGGGCGCGATCGTGCTCACGACCGGCAACAAGTCCGAGATGGCGGTCGGCTACTCGACGCTGTACGGCGACTCGGCCGGTGGATTCGCGGTGATCAAAGACGTCCCGAAGACGCTGGTGTACGAACTGTGTCGCTACCGCAATCAACTCGCGCGACGCGACGGGGACCCCGAGCCAATTCCGGCCGCGGTCTTAGAGAAGCCGCCCTCGGCGGAGTTGCGCCCCGACCAGCGCGACGACCAGTCGTTGCCGCCCTATGACGTGCTCGACCCGCTCTTAGAGCTTTACGTCGAAGACGACGCCACCGCCGAGGAGATCATCGCCCTCGGCTACGACCGCGCCCTCGTGACCCGTATTACTCGTCTCGTGGACCGTAGTGAGTACAAGCGTCGCCAGATGCCCCCCGGGGTGCGCATCTCGAAGAAGGCCTTCGGCCGAGACCGCCGCATGCCCATCACCAACGCCTTTCGCCCCGAGGCGTAGTGACCACCTCGCGCGAGGCGTTGGCGCACGTCCTGTCGTGTCTCGACGCGATCTATGAGGCGATGGGGGACGCCGCACCGACGCTCTCGAACGACGCGTTCGTGGTGCGAGCCTTCGAGACCGCACGAGCCGTCGGCGAAGTGGCGCTCGCGCTGCGTGAGTACCTCGAGTTGTCGCGCAGTAGCCCGATGGACATCGTCACCGACGTGCTGCGCGACGCCGTTGCGGGCGACGAGGAGGGTGCGATGTTGCTCTTTTGCTTCGCGGTGGTGGTTGGCCCCCGGCTCCTCGTGAGCCTGCGCGACGCGCGCGAGGAGGTCTCGCTGGACGAGGGGGCAATGGCGGTGGCGAACCTCGCCTCCGAGGTGTTGGTGGCCGAGATACTGGCGGTCGGTGAGGCGGCCCAGGATCTGGCGCCGGTCGAGGACGAACGCTGGCAAGAACGGGCCCGCGGACTCACTTTCCGGCTGGAAGCGGCCGGATACGCCGAAAGTATGGGCGTTTCCCATTAGGTTGCGTATCCCCGTATAACTAGTAGTACCGGGGAGAACACCACCCGACCACCAAAGGGGAACCATGGCCAAAGACCGTATAGATCGCGACGATGAGGACCTGGTACGCCTCTATCTGTCCGACATTGGCCAGTACACCTTGTTGACCAAGGACGACGAAGTCCACCTCGCCCAGACCATCGAAGAGGGTCGTGAGGCCAAGGCCGAGCTCGACGCCGCCGAGGCCGACAAGAAGATCAAGATCACTCCGAGCCGCAAGCTCGCCCTCAAGCGCGCCGAACACCGCGGCGAGGTCGCCGAACGGGACTTCGTCCAGTCGAACCTCCGTCTCGTCGTCTCCATCGCCAAGAAGTACCAGGCCTCGGGTCTGCCGCTGCTCGACCTCATCCAAGAAGGCAACCTCGGTCTCATGCACGCCGTCGAGAAGTTCGANNCGACCTACGCGACCTGGTGGATTCGCCAAGCCATCACGCGCGGCATCGCCAACACGGGTCGCACGATCCGCCTCCCGGTGCACGCTGGTGACACGCTCGCGCGCGTGCAGAAGGCGCAGTCACGCCTGGAACTCAAGTTCGGGCGACCCCCGACCATCAAGGAACTCTGCGAAGAGTGCGAGATGCCCGAGGACAAACTGATCGAGGCGCTGCGCTTTCGCTCCGAGCCGATCTCGCTCTCGGAGCCCCTGCGCGAAGACGGCGACGCCGAGTTGGGTGACGTCGTCGAGGACCGCTCCGCGGAGTCGCCCTTCGACGTGGCCGCCGTCAAGATGATGCCCGCCGCCATCGAGAAGTTGCTGCAACCCCTCGACGAGCGTGAGCAGAAGATCCTGCGCATGCGTTTTGGCCTCGACGGTGCCGGGGAGATCCGCACGTTAGAAGACGTGGGCGCGGAGATGAACCTGACGCGCGAACGCATTCGCCAAATCGAGGCGCGAGCCATGAGCAAGTTACGTCATCCCTCGTCGGACACGGGTGCACGCGACCTCTTGACGCTCTAGGCGAACACCTAGCGTCGCTGCTGGAAACTCGCGCCGCCCAACACGGCGGCGACGCCCACGATCACCGCACTCACGAAGAACGGGGTGTGGGACTTCGTGCGGCTGAAGGCCGTGACGGGGTGGCTGAAGGTGAGAATCGGCCACTCGCGCTCGTGCGCGATCCTGGCGAGTACCCGGTCGGGGTTGACGGCGTAGGGCCGACCGACGCTCTCGAGCATGGGTACGTCGGTCTCGGAGTCGGAGTAGGCGTAGGACTCGACGAGATCGATGTCGGATCGCTCGGCGAGTTCGCGAATCGCCACCGCCTTGTTCTCGCCCTGAGCGAAGAACTCCATTTCACCGGTGAACTTCCCGTTCTCGTCGATGGTCGCCTCTGAGGAGATGGCCCCGGTGATGCCGAGGAGTTCGGCGAAGGGCTCGACGATTTCCGCCGGCGCGCTCGACACCAGGTAGACCGCTTCTCCCTGGGCCAGGTGGAAGTCGATGAGCTCGAGAGCTTCGGCGTAGATGAGGGGCTCGATCGCCTCATTCAGGGTCTCTTTGACGAGTTGGCGAACCTCCTCGCGATCCCACCCGCGGGTGATCTTGAGCACGGACTCGCGCACTCGCTCCAGACGCCTCTCGTCCGCCCCGAAGCGTTGGAACCAGAGTTGACCGATACCCGCCCTCACCAAGGTGCGGCGGTGCAACAGACCTCTCGCGTGGAGTTCCGGCCCGAGGGCCACCAGCGACGACTTCGCGATGACCGTTTTATCTAGATCGAAAAAGGCGGCTCGCACACCGTCATGCTAGGTGTGAACTATAAGAAATCCGGGCCGCGACTAGCCAATGAACGCGGCGGTGCAGTCCTCGGTGGCGTCGACGCGGGCCATGAGCACCACGTGGTCCGCCTCGAGGAAGTGCATGGTGGGGCTCGGCACCATGGGCTGTTCGTGGCGAACGACCGCCACCACGCGCAGTGAGTCGGGCAGGCGCAGTTCGTCCAACGTGAGGTCCTGCACGACGGCGGGCGCGTTGGCGTCGAGGGTCACCTCGATGAGCCGCATTCGTCCGTGCGCCAGGGTCATGAGCTGGATGATCGCGCCGACTTCGACGGCCTCATCCACCAAGGAGGTGATCAACGCCGGCGTCGAGACCGAGACGTCCACGCCCCAGCTTTCGTTGAAGAGCCACTCGTTTCGCGCGTTGTTGATGCGGCTGATGACGCGCGGGACACCAAACTCTTGTTTGGAGAGCCAGCTGATCACCAGATTGTCCTCGTCGTCGCCGGTCGCGGCGATCATCACGTCAGCTGATCGCACGTCCGCCGCGGTGAGACTCGCGTACTCACACGCGTCGGCCGCCATCACGGCGACCCCGGGCAGCATCGACTTGAGACGTTCCGCCGTGGTGGCCTGTTGCTCCATCAAGGTCACGTCGTGGTGGCGGTCCATGAGGTCAAGCGCGATGGAGGTCCCGACGGAACCGCCTCCGGCGATCACGACCTTCATCAGGCGCCCGTCGCCAGAAGGTCGTGGAGCTGTTTGAGCCCGTCGCTGGTCACCAGGAACTCGAGGATGTCGTCTTCTTGGGCGAAGAGGCCCTCGACGTCGACGCGGCCCACGCCACCACGAATGACACCCACCAGACGCACGTCCTCGCCCACGTTGAAGGTCGTCACCGGTTTGCCCGCCAACGCGTCGGGCACGATGCGCTCGACCATGTGGATGGTGCCACCGGTGTCGGTCCACTCGATTGAGTCATCGGCCGGCAACATCCAGCGCTTGACCTGTTGGGTCGTCCACAGCGAGGTGGCGACGGTGGGGATGCCGAGTTTCATGTAGATATCCGCGCGCGCCGGGTCGTAGATGCGCGCGACGACGTTCTTGATGTTGTAGTGGTCGCGCGCGATACGCGCACAGAGGATATTGGTGTTGTCACCGCTGGTGACCGCGGCGAGGGCGTCGGCGGTGGTGGCTTCGGCCTGGAAGAGCACGTCGCGGTCGAAGCCCGAACCGACGATCGTCTTGCCGTGGAAGTGGGTCAAACGACGAAGGTTGTCGCGGTTCTTGTCGATAACCACGACGGAATGACCCTCGTCAGAGAGTTCCATTGCCAGTTCTGAGCCGACGCGGCCACAACCGACAACGATGATGTGCACGCTCTCATCTGACCACACCTGGGCTTTTGGCTGCAAGTTCGTGCACCGCGCATCCATTTCAGACGAGCGTTGCTCAAAGAACCATGACTTAGTATCGAAATCGTGTCAGATGAGGAAAAGCCAGCGTCGACGCGCGCGCCAATTCTGACCTCGCACGCGAATCTGGCGAAGTTTTACCCCGAATCACTGGACTACCGACTCAAGCGTTTCTTCCTCGGCAAGCCGCTCGTCTCTGAGCAACTCAGCGGTGAACGGCTCAATCGTCCCATCGCCCTCGGCGTCCTCGCCCCGGACTGCATCTCGTCCTCGGCGTACGGGACCGAAGAGATCCTCACCCAGATGACTCCCTTCATCGGGCTCGCCGCGTTCGCGTTGGTGGTCCCGATCATGTTCGTGATCATCGGGGTGTTGTTCTTCGTCACCACGTCGTACCTCGACGTGATCAAGTACTACACGACCGCCGGCGGTTCCTACGTGGTGGCGCGTGACAACTTCGGACCGAAGGTCGCCCAGATCGCCGCGGTCGCGCTGCTCATCGACTACACCGTCACCGTGGCGGTGCAGTGCTCGGCCGGCACCGCGGCGTTGACGACGGCGTTTCCGGCGCTTAAGACCTCGTTTCCACTCGTGGGCAACGGCACCTTGTTGATGACCGTGGCCGTGGTGTTGATCTTGATCTTCGGCAACCTACGAGGGCTCCGCGAGGCCGGCAGCTACTTCGCGATCCCGACCTACTTCTACGTCACCATGCTGTCGCTGACCATACTGATCGGGTACTACAAGAAGATCGTCGGCTCGTTGCACGTCATTGCCCAGCCCGCGACGCACCTGTTGGTCGGGCACAAACTCGGTCACTCTGGTAATGGGCTCTTGATGGGACTCGCTTTCATCACCCTGTTGCGCGCCTACGCCAACGGCGGCTCCTCGCTGACGGGCCTCGAAGCGATCAGCAATGGCGTGGGGAGCTTTCGACGTCCCGAGTCGCGCAACGCGCGCTCCACGCTCGTCGTGATGTCCTCGGTGCTGGCCTTCTTACTGGTCGGCACGACGCTGCTGGCGCACTGGACCCATGCTTTTCCCTACGACTCGGGTTCGCCGACGGTCGTGGGCCAGGAGGTCTCCGACGTCTTCGGGGCGACCGGCGTTGGCCACTACCTCTTCTTGATCGTCCAGTTCGCGACGGTGTTGATCCTCTACACCGGTGGTAATACGTCCTTCAACGGCTTTCCCTTCCTCGCCAACTACGTCGCGGGGGACCGGTACCTGCCGCGCCAGCTCACCAAGCGCGGACACCGCCTGGCCTTCTCCAACGGCATCATCGTGCTCGGCGTCGTCTCGCTCTCGTTGATCGTTGCCTTCAACGCGTCGGTCAACGCGCTGATCGCGCTCTACGCCATCGGCGTCTTCACGGGCTTCACCCTGGCCGGCGCGGGTATGGTCGCGCGGCACCTGCGCGAAAAGGGTGCGCACTGGCGCCGCGGCGTCTTCGTCAACGCGCTCTCGGCCGGCGTGACCTCGATCGTGGTGTTGGTCTTCGTCTTCGCCAAGTTCACCGAAGGCGCGTGGATCATCGTCGTGGTCGGTCCCATCATGTACTGGGGGTTGCTGCGCTTCCACAAGACCTACGTCCGTGAGGAGAAGGCCTTCGAAGCGAGCATCGGCAAATCTGGGTTGCACATCCGGATGAACCGGATCATCGTGTTCGTGGACAACTACGACCTGCCGACCGAGCGAGCGCTGCTGTACTGCAACTCGCTCAATCCCTACTCGGTGCGGGCCGTCCACTTCGACGTGGACAACCTCGTCACCAAGCGTCTCGAGGCGAGTTGGGGCCGCCCCGAGACGGCCTCGGCGGCGATCAGCTTGGAGATCGTCGAGTGCGAGGACCGGCGCGTCGACCGGGCGGCGTTAGAGCTCGTGGCCGACGCCGTGCGCGACCCGGACGTCTTTTGCATGGTGATCCTGCCCCGACGAGGATTCGTCTCGCGGCTGCAACGTCTGCTGCACGACCGCACCGCGGACAACATCGCGAGCGCCGTGATGCACGTACCGCGCACCGCCGCGACCATCATCCCCTACAACGCGCTGCGTCGGAAGTTGCCCGAAGGCAAGTTGACCGAAGAGCCGGTGAGCGACGAGGTGACGCGCGGTGGCGTGCGCGACGACGCGCACCTGGCCGCCGACGTCAAACTCGCCTCGGTCTCTTCCGACTCCGCCCCGATTGGCGACCTCGTCGAGCGCCAGTTCGCCGAGATCGCCGGACGCGTGCGCTCCATGGCCATCGGTAACGAGAGCGGCGTCCACGAACTTCGCTGCGTCATCGCGGACAACTCCGGGTCGATCACGCTGGTCTTCCAGGGTCGCACCAACGTGCCGGGCATCGAGCGAGGCACGCGGTTGCTGGTCAAGGGCACCGTCACCTCGTTGCGACGAGAGGCCGTGATCCTCAATCCGCAGTACGAGATCGTCGCCGCACCCCAAGGCGAACATTAGGTTTTTTCCGGATCGCCGTTTTCCAAGCGACGCCTGGTGAATGGACCCGACCATTGGGCGCGAGCAGCCGTCCGTGGCCGGAGCGTGGTCGCGCGCTGTCTAACTTGTGTAGTTGCGGTAAGCGGTGGCGATAGTGTGTCTCGCCGTGAGTGAAGACCCGAGAGGCGGTGCCCATGGCTAGAGCGCTCGTCATCGTCGAGTCCGTCGCCAAGGCGACGCGCATCCAGGGCATGCTCGGGCCCGAGTACATCGTCAAACCCTCCATCGGTCACATCCGGGACCTACCCCAGAGCGCGGCGGACATCCCCGCGTCGGTCAAGGGCGAGAAGTGGGCGCGCCTCGGGATCAACGTCGAAGACCACTTCAAACCCGTCTACGTCGTGTCGAACGATCGCAAGAAGATCGTCGCGGAACTCAAGGCCGCCCTCAAGGAGGTCGACGAGCTCTACCTGGCGACCGACGAGGACCGCGAGGGTGAGGCGATCGCCTGGCACCTGCAAGAGGTGCTCAACCCCAAGGTGCCGGTCAAGCGGATGGTCTTTCACGAGATCACGCCCGCGGCGATCAACAAGGCGGTCGAGGAGACCCGCGACCTCGACCTTCGACTCGTCGACGCGCAGGAGGGTCGGCGTTTCTTAGACCGACTCGTGGGCTACGAGGTCTCACCGGTGCTCTGGCGCGCGGTCGACAAGGCTCGTTCGGCCGGTCGCGTGCAGTCGGTCGCGATTCGTCTGGTCTGTGAACGCGAACGCGAACGCATGGCCTTTCGCTCGGCCACCTGGTTCGACGTCACCGCGACGCTGCGCGCGAGTGACACCACCTTCGACGCCACGGTGGAGACCCTCAACGGGGCGGCGCTGGCGACCGGCAAGAACTTCGACGCCCTCGGGGCCCTCGAGTCCAAGGCGCCCCTGACGGTCTTGAGCGACGAGGCGGCCCACGCCCTCGCTACGGCGTTGGTCGGCGAGCGTCTGGCGGTGACCTCGGTGACCTCCACGCCTCGCACGCAGCGGCCGCAGCCGCCGTTTATGACCTCTTCTTTGCAGATCGAGGCGAGTCGAAAGTTGCGCTTCGACCCCGAGCGCACCATGCGCGCGGCCCAGCGTCTCTACGAACAGGGCTGGATCACCTACATGCGCACCGACTCGACGACGCTCTCGGACGAGGCGATCCGCGCCGCGCGTTCCCAGGCCGCCTCGATGTTCGGCGACGACTACGTCGCCGACGCGCCGCGTCGCTACGACCGCAAGGTGAAAAACGCCCAGGAGGCCCACGAGGCCATCCGACCGGCTGGCGAGGCCTTCCGCACGCTCGACGAGGCGCAGGATCAGTTGAGCGGCGACGAGCGCGCACTGTACGAACTCATCTGGAAGCGCACCATCGCGTCCCAGATGGTCGACGCCCGACTCACCCAGGACCGCGTTCGTCTCGCGGGCACGTTGCGCGGCGTCGCGACCTTCGACGGCGACGCGGCCGTGGGACTGAGCGCGACGGGCATGCGCATCGTCTTCGCGGGCTTTCGCCGCGCCTACGTCGAGGGCACCGACGACCCCGAGGCGGAACTCGCCGACCAGGAGCGCCTCCTGCCCACGTTGCGCGAAGGCGCGGAGGTCCCCGTTGAGGGCGCTGAGGCGAAGTCCCACGACACCCAGCCCCCCGACCGCTTCTCGGAAGCGACGCTCATCAAGAAGCTCGAAGACCTCGGCATCGGTCGACCCTCGACGTACGCCTCGGTGATGAAGACCATCGATCGACGCGGCTACGTCTGGAAGAAGGGCAAGTCGCTGGTACCGACGTTTCGCGCGTTCGCGGTGGTCAACCTGCTCGAGTTTTACTTCGCCGACCTCGTCGACTACCAGTTCACGGCCGACATGGAGGACCAACTCGACGAGATCGCCGAGGGCCGCCAAGACCTGGAACCGTGGTTGCGCAAGTTCTACTTCGGTGACGAGACCGCGACCAGTGAGTTCGCGCGCCTCGGTCTCCAACACGTGACCCACGAGCCCCACGAGTTCGACTTCGCCGCGATCAACTCACTGCCCCTCGGGGTGGCGCCCGACGGCGTGGCGGTGTCGGTGCGCTCGGGGCGCTACGGGCCCTACCTCGTGCACGGTGACGAGCGGGTCTCGATCCCCGAGGCGACCGAACCCGACTCCCTCAGCGTCGAACACGCGTTAGAGCTGCTGGCGGCGCCGAGCAACGACCGCGCACTCGGCGAGGACGAGGCCGGACAGACCATCTACTTAAAGGCCGGTCGCTACGGTCCCTACGTGCAAGTTGGTGAGATGACCGACCCCAAGGACAAGCCCAAGACCGCTTCATTACTCTCGACGATGACGCCCGAGGGCGTGACGCTCGAGGACGCCCTGCGCCTGCTCTCTCTGCCGCGCACGGTGGGTCTGCACCCCGACGGTGGCGAGGTCCTGGCGCAGAACGGCCGCTACGGTCCGTACCTCACCTGGGGCAAGGAGACTCGTTCGCTGGAGAACGAAGAACAGATCTTCCGCGTGGAGTTGGCCGACGCGCTCGCGCTGCTGGCCCAACCAAAGGCCCGGGGTCGTCGCGCCGCGGCGAAGCCGTTGGCCGAACTCGGGGTGGACCCGATCACCAAGCGCGAAGTCGTGGTGCGCAGCGGCCGCTTCGGTCTCTACGTGACCGACGGCGAGACGAACGCCACGCTGCGCCTCGGTGACACGCCCGAGACGCTCACCATGGACCGCGCCAGTGAGCTGCTCGCCGAGCGACGCAACGCGGAGCCCTCGACGCGCGTGCGCGGTGCCGCGAAGAAGACGACCAAGGCGCCCGCCACGAAGCGTGCGGCGGCAACCAAGAAGAGTGGCGCGAAGAAGACCGGCGCAGCGAAGAAGACCGCGACCTCGGGCGCGGCGAAGCGCGTCGCCAAGGCCAAGGGCGCCGAGACCAACGCGGCGCTCGCCAAGAGCGCGCGGGGCGACGGGTGACCCGGGGCGTCTTTTTAGTCTTTGAAGGCATCGACGTCAGCGGTAAGAGCACGCAAGCGCGACGAGTGGCCGCGGCCCGCGACGCGCTCTTCACCTTCGAACCCGGCGACACGCCCTTCGGACGTGAACTGCGACACTGGGTGCTCGACGCGGCGACGCCGATGGCGCCCGCGACCGAGGCGCTGGTGATGTTGAGCGACCGGTCCCACCACGTGCGCCGCGTGATCGAACCCGCTCTCAGCGAAGGCCGTTCGGTCGTCTCGGATCGCTACTACGCCTCCACCCTCGCCTACCAGGGCTACGGCCGAGGCGTGGACCTCGAGTTGTTGCGCGCGGCCACGGCGTTAGCCATCGGCACTGTTCACCCGACGTTGACGGTGCTCCTCGACGTGCCCCTCGAGGTCGTGAACGAGCGGCGGGCCCACGACGCGAAGGACCGCTTCGAGAAAGAGGACCTCGCCTTTCACCAGCGCGTGCGCGAGGGCTACCTCGAACTCGCCCAGGACCCCTCGTGGGTGGTCCTCGACGGGTCACTGAGTGAAGTGGAGGTCGCGCGCGAGGTTGATGTCGCAGTCGCCCACCTAGCGTGGTGAGATGACCGACGTCTTCGAGCGGTTGGTCGGCCAGGACCGGGCCGTGCTCGCCATGCGTCAGTACGCGCGACATCCCGTGCACGCGTACCTCTTCAGTGGACCGGGTGGATCGAGTCTGCACGACGCGCTGATCACCTTCGCCGCGGCGCTGCAGTGCCCGCGCCACGGCTGTGGTGAGTGCGAAGTCTGTCGACTCGTGCTCGAAGACGCCGACCCCGACGTCTACCTGGCCGAGCGATCGGGCGTGAACTGGCGTATCGAGGAGATCCGGGAGGCCGAGCGGGTCGCGCGTCGACGGCCCCTCGGCGGGGGCTACCAGATCGTGGTGATGGAAGACATCGAACTCACCACGACCGGCTCGTCGGTGAGTGCGCCCGCGCTCTTGAAGTCGCTCGAGGAACCACCGCCGCGGACCATATTTCTACTCAGCGCGGAGGAGCTTCCGCCCGAACTCGACACCATCGTCTCACGGGCGTTAGAGATACGGCTCCGCGCGCTGAGCGACGAGGACGTCGCGGCGATCTTGACGAACGAGGGTGCCAGCGCCGACGGGGCCCGCGTCGCGGCCGAGGCGGCCAACGGGAACCTGCGTCGCGCCCGCGTGCTCCTGCGCGACCACGGGCTCATCGCGCGAGTGCAACGGTGGCGAAGCGTACCGGGGCGCCTCACGGGCACGACCGCCGCGTCGGCGGTGGTCGCGGCGGAGATCACGAGCGACCTCAACGACGCGCTCGCACCCTTGGAGGAGTTCCAGCGTGAGGAGCAGGCTCGGCGCACGAGTGAGGCTCGCGAGTTGGGGTTGCGCGTGGGGGGGCGCCGCGACGCCGAAGCGCAGTTCAAACGCGAACAGCGGCGCTTTCGTTTAGAGGAGCTGCGCTTCGGACTCAGCGCGCTGAGCGCGGTCTACCGAGATCGTCTCGTCGAGAGCCTGAGCGCCGTGGCCGAGGGTGACGCGCGCAGCGAGTACCGGATCGAGGCGTCGCTGCGCGCGCTCGAGGAGATTGCGGAGGCGACGCGCCGGTTGTCGACCAACGTGGACGAGACGTTGCTGCTCCACGACCTGATGTTCTCCTTGATGGCGTTCTGACCAGCCAGGGTGCGGAGCCCATCGGCTACTCTTGCTCTTTGCGCCTGGGTAGCTCAGTCGGTAGAGCAACGCATTCGTAATGCGTAGGTCAGGAGTTCGAATCTCCTCCCAGGCTCCAATCCGTCGCACGACCACGGCTGATTGTTGACATTTCACTTTCAGCTGATGGTTGAGAGACCACCATCACGTGATCGTTGACAAGACCACAGCTGATCCTGTACACGACGAAGAGGTGCCTCGCTCGTTGAAGTGACGAGTGAGGCACCTCTCGCGTGGTCACGCTCGGTGACTGGCCCCAACTGCGGGGCCGCCACCACGAACGAGGGCTCGTCGTTCGTGGTGGCGGGATCGCTTAGCTCGCGAGGGCGTAGACGACCGACACCTGCACGTTGATGGTCTGAGTTCCCGTTTCCACCGGGACGCTCGATCCGGCCCTGGCCGCCACTTGCGCGTACGGGAGGACGATGCCGGTCGAACCGTTGTTCTCCTGGTCGGTGACGCGCACGATCCGGCCGACGGTGGTGCCGCCGCCCTTGGCGACTTGGGTCGCCTCGGTGAGTGCGTTCTTCATGGCCTTCGCGCGTGCTTCGGCGAGAAAGTGCGACTGGTTGGAGATCGAGAATGTCACGCCGCTCAACTGGATGCCGTTACCGACCACGTGGGCCGCAGCGTCAATCGCGGTGCCCGCGTTCTTGAGGTCGTGGGTGGTCACGTTGAGGTCGTCCACGGCGGTGTAGCCAGTGACCGTTCCGTTGTTGTTGGTGTTCTGAGAGATGTCGAATCCCGACGTCTGCAGATCCTTCTTGACGATGCCGTTCTTTAACAACGACGCCTCGAGTGCCTTCATCTTCACGTTGTTGGCGTCGAGTGCGGCGGCGGCACTCGCGGCGATGCTCTGGACACCGATTTGAAAGCTCATGGTGTTCGGAGTGCCGGTGACGGTGCCCGAACCGGTGACCGAGATCGTCGCGGACGAGCCCGCGCGGTGGTGACCGAGCGCCTCACCGGTAAAGGCAATCGCCGCGATGACGACCGCGAAGACGACGAGAAAGATCGAACGCGCGTAGGGCGTTCGGCGCGGACCCCCGTGGGCGAAGTGGGCGTGGGACGTGTCGTCATCTGGGTGGCTGAGCTGGTCGCTCATGATGTCTCCTTCGGGCTGGTCCACGTGACGTACGTGGGTTAGTACTTCCTTATCTGCGTACTGTCCCCGTACGCGAGGAACTTACCGGTGACTTTGACGTCGCTCAGCGAAGCGTGTGGCGCACCACGTCCACGAAGTCGGCCGAGCGCTCTTCCCAGTTGTGGTAACGGTCAAAACTCGGCGCCGCCGGTGAGAGCAGCACGACGCCCCCGCCCGTCAGGGCACCACGNNTTTTGTTCTCGCCCGGCGACGGCCTCGGCGAGCGGGCCGTAGTCGATGCCGCGGTCAAAGCCCCCCGCAATCAACGCGACGGGGTCGTGCTCGAACACCTCGAGGGCGGCGACGGTGGGGAGCACGGAGGTGGCGAGCCCGTCGTCGACGTAGCGCAGGACGCCGCCGTCGACCTCTTCCTCGGCGACGGCGGTGAGCCGACCCGGTAGTGGGGTGAACGTGGAGGAGTGTTCGAGCACCGCGAGGCGAAGAGCACCCTCGTCGACGCCCGCCAGCGTCGACACCGCCCTCAAGGCGAGGGCCACGTTGGCGTCGTTGTGCGCACCGAGCAGCCCGAGGGCGAGGGCCAGGTGGTCCTCGTCGGGCGCGACGTAGTGCAAATCGCCGCCGAGTTGGGCCGCCACTTCGCGCAGGGTCTCGGTGTCGGCGGCGAGGGTGGTGTGGGCACCCGCCGCGCGGGTGAGTGAGAGCTTGTCCTCGCGGTACTGCTCGAGGGACCCGTGCCAGTCGAGGTGATCGGCGCCGAGGGAGGTCACCACCACCATCACCGGCGCGAGGTCGAGGTCGAGTGCCTGGAAACTCGAGACCTCGAGCACCAGCCAACCCGACTCGGTGTCGAGCGTCGGGTCGTAGGGCGGGCGACCGATGTTGCCGAGTGACTGCGCGCGCTGACCGAGACACTCGAAGAAGAAGGTGATGAGCGCGGTGGTGGTGGACTTGCCCTTGGTGCCCGTGATCGCGACGACTCGTTCCAGGTCGCTGTCGTGCAGCCAGAGGTTCAGGGCGGACGTGACCGTCACCCCGTGCGCTTCGAGTTCGAGGACGTCGGCTCGCCGTCGCGGGATGCCCGGACTCTTTAACACGACGTCGCAGGTGAGCAGCGCGTCGAGTCCCCCGTGGGCGCTGGTGAGCACTCCCGGGGCGAGGTCCTCGGCGTCGTCGACGATCACTACCTCACTCGTCGCGCCGAGGCGCGCGGCGGCGCACCGACCCTCTACGCCGTAGCCGAAGACGCCGACGCGTTTGCCGACGAGGTCAGCGAAGCCAGTGGGCCGGAACACGGCTGGGTCCTTGGGGATCGAGGAGCTCTTCGAACGTTCGATCGGGGCTGACCTCGCGGGCGAGGTCCCCGAGGCGCGCGACGTCGCGCCACTCGTCGAGTTCGGCGACGCGCGCCAACGCCACGGCACTTTCGTCGGGGTCACCAACGCATTCGAAGGGCTTCACGTCAACTCCCGCACCCACCAGCACGCGCAACTGGGCCTCGCGGCGGTCGTCGCTGAGGGGCTCGTGATGAAAGATCTCGCGGAGGTGTGCTCGCGAGAGGTACGGCGCGAGCATCAGGTTGATGAACAGACACTTGTCGCACTCGCCGCACCAGGTGTCGAGTCGCTCTTCGAGGACCTGGGAGAACGCTCGGTTACAGCTGCGAAAGACGTGGTGGTACTCGCTCAAGCGAGAAAACACCTCGGCGACCCAGACCTCGCTGCGGTCGCGCAGCAGGCTGGCGACGACCAGCTGGTCGCCGACCCGCTCGACCAACGCGGCCGCGATGAGTCGCTCGGCCTCAAATGACTTGCTCCACTGGTGATTGACCTCGAGGTCGCCCCAGCGAAGGTTGGGAGCAGAGGCGGAGTGCTCGTTGCTCATCACGACGCCCCCGCGACCCGAGGCGGCGGCCGCGACGGCGGCGAGCAAGGTGACCATCGCCGTCACGGGCACGTGTCCGTTGAAAAACGTTGCCTCACCGCGCAGTATCGCTTCGTCGAGTCGACGCACGGCGCGCACGATGGCGTGTCCTCCGACGGCGGCCGTCGCCTCTAGGGGCGCGAAGCGTCCGGTCGCCGGGCTGAGGATGAAGAGCGTCTGGTCAAGGTGGAGGGGTAGGGTCTCGCTGCTCACGACCGAGTCGATGCCGCCGCCGAAGGGGACGAGCACGCGATCGGGGTCGAGAGACACGTCGACGCGCGTCACGTCGCCGCCACCGACCACGGTGACGTCGGCGAGGTCGAGCTCATTTCGATAGGCGAATTCGCCGAGCCCCTCGCGCAGCGCGGCGACGAGGAGCGCGCGACCCGCGTCGCCGAGCGGGGTCGAGCCCACGTCGACGACCCGGGCGGCGCCCGCCTTGTAGTACGAGAGCCCCGCGAGCAGGAACCAGAGCTGCGCGATCGAGGCCACGGCGGGCGTGGTCAGAGGACCGACGCCCTCGAAGGTCACGGATTCGACGAAGGTTCGCCCGTCGAGTTCGAACGTGCCGACGAGCGTGTCGGTGGTGATCACGAGGTCGAGGTAGCGAAAGAGTTCACCGCGACGCGGTGTGACCGTTTCTTCGCTCATGACGACTTTCATGTTACGAGGCCCGCTTCGCGACCAGGGCGAAGCGACCACAGGGCCGCTGCGCTCGGTCGCTGAAAAAGACCTCACCGCCGTCGGTCACCTCGAGGGAACGAACGACCTGTCCGTCGGGAACCCCGGCCGCGACCAGTTGCGTCGTCGCGACCTGGCGCAGGTCGAGTCGAGAGCGATCACCCCCGTCGGCGAGGACCGCGCGGGGAACGTCGCGGAAGTGCGCCGCAACCTCTGGCCCAACCTGGTAACCCTCGAGTGAGATCGAGGGCCCGATGAAGACGTGGACGCGGTGCGGGTCATCGAAGCGCTCGAGCGTGCTCGCGATGGTGCCCTCGGCCAGGCCCCGCCAACCCGCGTGGACGACCGCGAACCGGCGCGACGATGCGTCGACCACGAGCACGGGCAGACAGTCCGCGACGAGTATCGCCAGGGCGAGGTCCTCCTCGTCGGTGAGGAGTGCGTCGGCCCGCGTGGTGGCATCGACCTCGCGGGCCTCTTTCACCGTCGTGCCGTGCACCTGACGCACGGTGAGCAAACGGGCGCGCGGCACGCCTACCGCCTCGGCCACGCGCCGTCGGTTCTCTTCGACCGCCGCCTCATCGTCCCCCACGTGATCGCCCAGATTGAGCGAGGCGTAGTCACCGGTGGAGACGCCGTTGAAGCGGTCGGTGACGAAGGCGTCGACGCCGAAGTCGCGAACGCTCTCGACGGGGTGGACGCTGAGCGCCCCTCGCACTTCGCTCGCGAGCGTTACGTCCCTTGGCACGTGGCGCAGTGTCCGATGACGTCGAGGGCGTGGGAGGTNNNTCGAACAGAGCAGGTGGTGATGGTGGTGCGTCAAGTCCTCGGCGAGTTCGAAGCGGGCGAACTCGTCGTTGGCGGCGATGCGGCGAACGACGCCGGCGCGTTGGAGGTCGGCCAGGTGTCGATACGCCGAACTGCGCGGGACGTCGGGGACGGCACTGGCGATCTCTGAGATACTGAGGGGTCGCGCCGCCGCCGCCAAGAGTTGGACGACGGATTGGCGTCCCGGGGTGTAGCGCTGGTCGATGCGCCGAAGGTGGACCTCGACGAGCTCGTCCAGGGCGACCGCGACGGGGTCTGGGTGTGGTGTCGTCGCGGCGTGGCGGCTCGGGCGGACTGTCGACATGGCCTCTCGGTCTCAGTTGTAATGAGACTCAGTCTCACTCTAAAGTGTAGCGGTGATCCGTCCCTTCCGACTGCGCGGCGCACACGCGCACGCTCGCGGTGTGGTGGTGGCCGTCCTCGCGCTCGCGGCGTTCCTCGCGGGCGCGGTACCCGTCACCGCGGGCGCCGCTTCAAAAGTACCGTTGATCAGGGTGATCGGAGCAGAGAACCAGTACGCCAACGTGCTCGCTCAGATCGGTGGGAAGTACGTCAGCGTCGAAGCCGTGTTGAAGAACCCCAACACCGATCCCCACACCTTCGAAGCGAGCCCGAGCGTCGCCGAGGAGGTCGGTCGGGCGCAACTCGTCGTCCAAAACGGCCTCGGCTACGACGGCTTCATGAACAACATCGAGGCCGCCGCGCCCAATTCGGCGCGCACCGTGATTGTCGTCCAACACGTGTTGGACCTGCCGGACTCGACGCCGAACCCGCACCTCTGGTACAAACCAACAACGATGCCCACGGTGGCGGCCGTGATGGCGAAGGACCTCGCGAGGATCGACCCGGCCCGTCGCTCGTACTTCATGGCGAACCTCGCCACCTTTCGCGCCTCGCTGCAGCCGTGGCTGCACGCCATCGCCACCTTCAAGGCGACGTATCGGGGCACGCCGGTCGCGGTGAGTGAACCGGTGGCGGACTACCTGCTCGTCGCCATGGGCGCGAAGATCCTGACACCCTTCGTCTTCCAAGCCGACATCATGAACGGTGTCGACCCCTCGCCCGAGGACATCGCGCTCGAAGAGGGTTACTTCACGAAGCATCAGGTGAAGCTCTTTTGCTACAACGAACAGGTCGTCGACGACTTCACCGCGTCGCTTCGACAGAGCGCGCAGGGCGCCCACGTGCCGGTCGTGGGGGTCTATGAGACCATGCCCACCCCCGGGTTCACCTACCAGCGCTGGATGCTCGCCGAAGTGACCGCGATTAGCGCCGCGGTGGCGACGGGGCACTCCACGGAGAAACTGTGACGACGCCACCGGTCCTTGACGTCGAGCACCTGCGCGTCGCTTTCGCCGGACGAACCGTCTTGGAGGACGTGACCTTTCGCGTACAACGAGGCGAGTTCACCGGACTGATTGGATCGAACGGCGTGGGCAAGACAACGCTCTTGCGCGCGATCCTCGGCCTCCAGCGGATCGAGGGCGGCGCGATCCTCGTGGACGGCGCCCCACTCTCGCACCACAACCGTTCCCTCGGCTACGTCCCCCAAAGGATCGCGCTCGACCCCGACGTGCCGATTCGCGCTCGGGACTTCGTCGCGCTCGGACTGGACGCGCATCGTTACGGCTTCGCGCGGCGCACCAAGGAGCAACACGAACTCGTCGAGCGCGCCCTCGCGGACGTGGACGCGGAGCGCTTCGCCAACACGCGAGTGGGGAGTCTCTCGGGGGGCGAACAACAGCGCATCCTCATCGCGCACGCCCTCATCAGTCAGCCGAGCTTGTTGTTGCTCGACGAGCCGCTGGCGAACCTGGACCCGAGAAGTGTCCAAGAGGTGGTCTCCTTGCTGCACCGAGTGGCGAGCGACCACCAGGTCGCCGTCTTGCTGTCGGCCCACGAGATGAACGCACTCCTGCCGGTCATGGACCGCATTGTCTATCTGACCAATGGTCGCGCGGCCAGCGGTACGACGGACGAGGTGGTGCGCTCGGACGTGTTGAGCACGCTCTACGGTCACCACGTGGACGTCCTCACGCTCCACGGTCGCGTCTTCGTCGTCGCCGAACCTGGCGAGGGCGACCAGGACATCCCCGAACACCCGACGCTCACGGTCAACTAGCGCCGTGTCCTGGATCGTCGTGCCCGGGTTCTTCTCGAACGGGCCGGTGCACGTCGCTCTCATCGTCGGCGCGGTGAGCGCCGTGGTCTCGGCGGTCGTCGGGGTCGTGGTCGTGGTGCGGGGCCAAGCCTTCGCCGGCCACGCGTTGACCGACGTCGCCACCACCGGTGGTTCGGCGTCGTTCTACTACGGCGTCGCTCCGGTGATCGGTTTTCTCGTGGCGGGGGCCCTCGGCGCGGGGGCCATGGACCTGATTGGCGTGCAACGCCTGCGCGGGCGCGACCTGGCGACCGGCGTCGTGCTCAGTGTCGCGACGGGACTCGCCGCGTTGTTCCTCTACCTCGACGCGACCCGTAGCGCCACCACCGGCGCGACCCAGCAGATCCTCTTCGGCTCCATCTTCACCCTCGACTCTTCGACCGTTCCCCTCGTCGCGGTGATGAGCGTGGCGACCCTCGCGGTGATCGCGGTGATCTATCGACCGTTATTGATGAGCTCACTCAGTGCGGAGTTGGCCGCGGCTCGGGGTATCGCCCTGCGCGCGGTGGGCCTCACCTTCATGCTCGCTCTGGCCATCGCCGTCGGGCTTTCGTCGATCGCGATCGGCTCCATTCTCTCGACGGCGCTGTTGATTGGACCGGCCGCGACGGCCCTTCGCCTGACCCGACGGCTCCGCGGCGCCTTCGTCGTTGCGGTCGCCCTCGGGGTCGGGGCCACGTGGCTGGGCGTGCTGCTCGCCTACAACAGCTACTACTGGTTCCCCTCCAGTCAGGGTCTGCCGGTCAGTTTCTTCATCGTCGCCCTGGTGTTCTTGGCGTACCTCGTCTCGGGCGCAGCGCCGCTTCGTCGACTCCTTCGCCCCCGTCGTGAAGTGAAGCGCTGATGTTCAGCGGGTTCATGGTCAACGCGTGGCTGATCGGTTCCATCGTGGCGGTCGTCGCGGGGATCGTGGGCTTCTTCGTGGTCCTTCGCGGTGCGGCCTTTCCGGCGCACGCCATCCCCAACGGCGCCTTCGCCGGGGCGGCCGGGGCGAACCTGATCGGCCTCAACCCGCTCTTCGGTCTCGGCGTCTTCTCGCTGGGCGCCGCCCTCGGCATCGGTCGCCTCGCGCGACGCGGTCGCGCCGACGCGGTCACGGCGCTGGCGTTGGTGATGATGCTCGCGCTCGGTGCCGCGTTCCTCAGCCAGAGCACGGAGTACGAACCGGAGATCTTCTCTCTGCTCTTTGGCGAGATCCTCGGGGTGAGTCGCGGCCAACTCGTGCCGGTCGCGGTCCTCGGCCTGGTGTGCGTGGTGGCCATCGGCGCGCTCTATCGCCGACTACTCCTGACGTCCATTGCGCCCGAGGTCGCCGCCGCGGTGGGTCTCAATCCCGCGCGGATTGAGACGATCTTTCTGGTGGTGATTGCGTGCGCGACGACGATGACCGTGCCGGTCGTTGGAGCGCTGTTGATCTTCACCTTGATGATCGGACCGCCGGCCGCGGCGCGTTCCTTCACCGACCGAACCGCCCTGGCGCTGTGGTCCTCGGTCGCGATCGCGCTGGTCACCGTGTGGGCCGCGCTCGCGTGCTCCTACCAGACCAACTGGCCCGTCGGCTTCTTCGTCAGTGTGGTGAGCGCCGCGTTCTACGCCGTCGGACGCACCTACGCGTGGTGGCGCCACTCGCGCGCCACCGTCGAGCCGCGGCGGCCGGTGCCTAATCTGAACTCGTGACCGTCGCCTCGCAACCGCTCCTCGAGGCGAGCACGTTCCCCGCGGCCGGTTCGTCGGTCGACCTCGCGGTCTCGGGCGGACCGGACTCGGTGGGGCTCTTGCTCTTGGCCATGGCCGCGGGGCTCACGGTCTCGGTGCANNCCGTCCACGACGTCATCGTCGAGCCGGGCGGGAACTTCGAGGCCCGGGCTCGCGCTCAACGTCGCGGGGCGTTGCCCGAGGGGGCTTTGACCGGCCACACGATGGACGACCTCGCCGAGACGGTGTTGCTCAACATGGTGCGCGGCGCGGGCGTGGACGGGCTCACGCCCATGGTGCGCGACCCCACGAAGCCGCTCGTGGGCGTGCGCCGGTCGCACCTGCACGACTTCGTCGCCGCCGCGGGCGTCGAGGTGGTCCACGATGAGACCAACGAGGACGACACGTTCCAGCGCAACCGCGTGCGCCATCACCTCATCCCCATGCTCAACGATCTGGCCCAACGTGACGTCGTCCCGATCCTCGCGCGCCAGGCCGACGTGCTGTACGAGGACCGCGCGTGGCTCGAGGAACTGGTGGCGAGCGATCTCGGGGTGGGTCTCACCGAGCTGGACTGTCGCGAGTTACGCCAGTGGCCGCGCGCCAGGCTGCGTCGTTGGTTACGCGCGAAGTTGGCAGTCGTCGACGAACTCGGAGAGCGTCATCCGCCGAGCTCGGCCGAGGTCGAGCGGGCGCTCGAGGTGGTCGACGGTGCGGTGGTCGCGGCCGAGCTCAGCGGTGGGCGACGACTCGCGCGCTCCCTCCAGCGCCTCAGCCTCGAAGACCGCTCCACTACGCTCATCCAACATGGATAGACACTCCGAGGAGGACTTCACCGCGACCTGGGCGAAGAACGTCCTGGGCGAGGTCGTCGTCTCGGCCAAGGAGGTCAGCGCTCGGGTCGGCGAATTGGGTCGAGAGATCACCGCCGACTACGCGGCGAGCCCGCCGCTGCTGGTGTGTGTCTTAAAGGGCGCCATCAACTTCATGGCGGATCTCATGCGCGCGATCGAACTCCCCGTCGAGGTGGACTTCATGGCCGTCTCCTCCTA
>PLER01000009.1 GCA_003136495.1 Acidimicrobiaceae bacterium | reverse complement strand
ATTAGCGCGTTCTCGTCGCCGGGCAGATTGAAACTGGTCTGATCGGCGCCCTCGCCGCTTGGTTCGCTGGCAAAGACGATTGCAATCTTCGCCCGGCGAGCGACCGCCGCCGCTGCGCGGAGCTGTCCGGTGACGTCCAACACGCCGAGTTCGGGGGGACCCTGTCGCACGACCGAAAACCATCGAGCCTTGAACGTATAGGTCGTGCCAGCGCGAAGTTTCACCACGGTGGTCATGTCGGAGGGGGCGTGTAGTCCAGGCGAGGACAGGATTGTTCGGCCGTCGAGGGTGAGCCACGTGTCGCCGATCTGCTGGACGGAGATCTCGTAGGTCCCGGTCTTTTTCACCTTGAGACCCGCACGCCAGTGACTCCATCCCCGACCAGTCCCCGGGGCCGACGCCGTGATGACGGCATTGGTCACGTTCGATGCCGCTTCGATGTGGAGGTCCGCATTGATGGCGACCGTTGTGGTCGTTCCGTGTTCGCGTTCCTCCACCGACTTCTCGTGTACGACGCTCGCACCACGAAGGGCGCCTACGTTCAACGACACCGGACCGCCGGGTGCGTAGGTGACGTGCACCGACGAACCGAGTGCGGAGCGCAGCGCCGACAGCGGTGACACCGCGAAGGGAGCGATGACTTCAGAGCTTCCCCCTCCCGAACTCAGCGGGTAACGAGCGTCGGTGCCTATCACAGCCACTGAACCAACGTGCTTCGCGAGAGGGAGTACGTCACCATCGTCCTTAAGGAGGACGATGCTCTCTTCGGCGGCGAGCAACGCCGTCGTCGCGTGCGAGGGCGTCGTGGCGACGGCGTCCACGGAGGGATGGCGGGGATGGGCGAGAAGGCGGTACGCGAACATCTCGGTCAGCACGGTTCGCACCGCCCGATTGAGATAGCGAATCGCCAGTGAGCCGTTCCGCACCAATCGCTCGATGGTCAACGGTGAATTCGGCTTGATGAGGTCGAGGCCCGCGGCGAAGGCGGGCGTTGCCGACGGCGCCGCTCTAGCGTCGGAGCGCACGAAGCCACGAAAGCCCCATGAGGCGAGCGTTGAGTAGATATAGGGGTCCGCACAGGCGCGCACGCCNNTCAAAGGGCAGGTTGTAGAGCTCGGCTAACGCGCGGGCGGTGACCACATCGTCGATGCGCGCTCGCGCGGTCTCTTGGGAGTAGGCGACGAAGTGTTTCACCACCGCCATCACGCCCTCGGACTGAATGCCGTCGATGTTGGCGACTCCGAGTTGCGAAGTTAAGAACGGATCCTCGCCGAAGGATTCAAATACCCGGCCACTCAGCGGCACGCGAGCCAGATTGAGGTCAGGTCCCTGGACGGCGTTGATGCCCTTGGCCCGGGCCTCCGCCCCAACGAGCCGTCCGGTGGCGTAGGCGAGAGACGGATTAAAACTTGCGCCGATGCCGATGGCGGCCGGGAGTTGCGTCACGCCGCGTACCTCTCCGGCGAGTCCGTCGGGTCCGTCAGAGAGGGTGAACGACGGGAGACACAACGACGGAATAGCTGCCGTGAAGTTCTCGAGTCCGTGGCCACGCCCGAGTGCCACGAAATCAGACTTTTCCCGTAGGTCCATATGCGAGACGACCTGCCGAGCGAGCTCTGACGGGCTGGCGAGTCGCTGACGTGATTCACTGACCCACGGACACTTCCCCCGATGTGACGGCGCGTGCGTGGCGGTGATGATTCGAGTTCCCCCACTCGCTGGCGCGGACGGAACAACCAGGAGGAGTCCAGCGAGCGCGACGACGCCAGCCGTCGCGGCGCGGCGGAGTTGTCGGAAACGCTTGGCGCGCGTCGGGTCCAGAACGAGAGTCAGAGCGATGGTTCAGTCTATTGAGGCACCACGATGGCTCATTTCGTCACCCTCGTGGGTTACACGTGCAGTCAAAGGCCGCCGCGCGAGTTCGCTGAAAGTGCTACGCGCCCACCAGGTCCCAGGTTTGAGCGATCAACGACAAGGAGGCGATGCGCGCTGTAAGGGAGTGCGCCCTCGTCGAGAGCATGATCTCGTCGGCCCGCGTTCGACGTTGGAGCTCGACGAGTCCCTCATGAACCTGATCGGCCGTGCCGATCAGGTGTGACGACGTCGCGTGTTCGATGAGGGCCCGATCTTCCTCGGTGTAGGGGTACGCGGCCGCTTCTTCGGGCGAGGGCAACAGGCCCATCTGGCCCGTGCGTCGCAGGAGCACGCTGAGCGAGGATGGTCCGGCGAGCCATTTGGCCTCTTCGCTCGTCGGCGCACAGAGGACCGACACTGCCACCATGGTGTGGGCGTGTTCTAGAAGTATTGAGGGTCGAAACGACGAGCGATAGAGCGCGAGGGCGGCGTCAAGCAGGTCCGGCGCGAAGTGGTAGGCGAAGGAAAACGGCAGACCCAACATCCCCGCGAGCTGCGCGCTGTAGGTGGACGAGCCGAGTAGCCAGACTTCGGGCAAGTACCCGCTGCCGGGGGTGGCGAAGATCAAGCCCGTGGGCTCGTCGCGCGGGAGCATGTAGCCAATCAGTTCCACCACATCGTCCGGGAAGGAGTTGGCGCTGAGGTCGGCGTCACGGCGAAGCGCTCGAGCCGTCCGCACGTCGGTGCCCGGGGCGCGACCGAGTCCAAGGTCGATTCGGCCCGGGTGAAGGGCCTCTAAGGTCGCGAACTGCTCGGCGACGACCAGGGGAGAATGGTTCGGCAGCATCACGCCGCCCGAACCCACGCGAAGCGTGTTCGTCGCGTCGGCGAGATGGGCAATGAGCACCGACGGGGCTGAACTCGCGACCGCCGCCATGCCGTGGTGTTCCGCGACCCACAGCCGGTGGTAGCCGAGCCGTTCGACGATCACTGCGAGTTCGGTCGTCTCGCGCAGCGCCTGAGCGGGCGTGGAGCCCGTGGCCACCGTGGCGAGGTCGAGCACGGAGAGCGGAATCATCGTTAGTCCAGATTAGGAGGTGTGGTATCGCCTTCAGCCGGGCAACCACGATGGCCAAAGAACGATGCCCTCAGTCAGCGCGACCGAGGGCATCGTTCTTGAGGTCGTGATGAGGTATCGGCTACTGGGCCGGACCTGATCCGAGCGTCACCGATAGCGTCGACGCAGCGCCACTCTGATCGAGATAGCCAATCTGCACTGACTCGCCCGAGTGGAGGGTTTGGAGAATCGCGGCGAGACCCGTCGTCGTCGACACGTCCTCGCCGTTGACCGACGTGATGACGTCACCGGCGACCAGGGCTGTGCTGGCGGCAGGCGTACTCGGAATCACCTCGGCCACGGTGACCCCACTTGTAGCAGTGGAGCTACCACCGCTCGTTCCCGACGAGGCGGCAGTCGCGTCTCTGACCTCGACCCCCAAAAACGCGGTCGTCCCGATGTGAATGGTGCTCGACCCCTCAGCGTTCTTGATGGACTTCACGATGGTGAGCGCAGTGTTGATCGGAATGGCGTAGGC
>PLER01000100.1 GCA_003136495.1 Acidimicrobiaceae bacterium | reverse complement strand
TCGAGCACGTCGAAGATGAACTGACCTTCGACCGGTTCGCCGTCCACGAAGAGTTGCTCGCGGTTTCGCTCGACGTTCCTCGCCGCCTCCTCGGGCGACATGCCGGCCCCGAGCAGATCGTGGTGATACTCCCGCCACATCTGGTCCAACCAACTGTTTCGAGCGTCGGCTGACTTTTCGCGTAGTTGCAACTCGGCCGACGGACGCGGAGGCTTCGACATAGAAACCTCGTCGATCAGCCCGAGACGACGAGCAACGCGAATCCGTCGTAGCCCTTCGTGCCCACCGTCTGTACGACTGATCCCTCCAACTGATCACTGGCGGCCGCCCGCTCGAGGAACTCCCGGACGGCGCTCACGCGTCCGTCCTCACTCGATGCTTCCACGACCTCACCGTTGCGCACGACGTTGTCGGCCACGATGACGGTACCGGCGCGCGCGAGGCGTAGCGACAACTCCAAGTACTGGGGGTAGCTCTCCTTGTCGGCGTCGATGAAGATGAAGTCGAAGGGTTCGACGCCCTGGGCGATCAACTCACGCAAGGACTCGACGGCCGGACCGACGCGCACGTCGACGAGGTCGCCGACTCCCGCGTGGTCGAGATTGGCTCGTGCCACGACGGCGTGTTTGGACTCGAGCTCGAGCGTGATCACGACCCCGTCACGAGGGAGCGATCGCGCGAGCCAGATGGTGCTGAAGCCCCCCAACGTGCCGATCTCGAGGATGCGACGAGATCCGTGCATCTTGGCGAGGAGCCCGAGGAACTTGCCTTGCGCGAAGGACACGCTGATCGGTGGCAATCCGCCCGCGTCGCTACGGGCGAGCGCCTCGCTAAGCGCATCGTCGGGCGGCGGGAAGAGCGCGTCAATGTAGCCATCGACCTCGGACCATCGTTGTTCGGACATGACGAGAGTCTGGCAGATTCACCTCGGCGCAGCACCGGATTTTGAAGGACGACGAGAAGTCGTGGCATTCTTAGGGCGTGCCAACGTTGACGAGGCGACCCCGGGCCGCGGTGACGATGATCGCGTTGGCGCTGATGCTCGGTGCGCAGCTGATGGGCTTGAGTGGTTCCCCTGCGCTCGCGGGTGCGGCCACGAAGTGGGTCGATGAGGACGTGTCCTTCGTCGCGGGGGGCATGACGATCTACGCGACCTACCGTCATCCCGCCCACGCCACGTCGACCTTCGGCGCCGTGGTCTTGATCGCGGGCAGCGGGCCCACGGACCGAAACGGTAACAGCGCCGTCGAACCGGGGCCCATCGATACCCTCAAGACGCTGGCGGACTGGCTCAGCGAGGACGGCGTCGCCAGCCTGCGCTACGACAAGTTGGGCAGCGGTCAGACGGGACTCGGTCCCTTCGCCAGCAACCTCGACGCCATCGGCATCAAGCCCTTCGAGCAGGAATCGGCCGCGGCGTTGAAGTTCCTCGCGGCGCAAAAGGGCGTGAACGACCAACGCCTCGGCGTCTTCGGCCACAGCGAGGGCGCGCTCTTCGCCCTCCTGCTCGCCGAGGGTGACGCGGGAACCGTGCCACCAATCCACGCCCTCGGGCTCTTCGAACCACTGAGCCTGCGCTACCTCGACCTCATCACGGTCCAAGTCGACGCGCAGGTGGCGGCGCAGGTCGCGTCCGGAGCCATCACCAAGAAACTCGCGAAGACCGTTGACTCGACTCTCGCCAAGGCGGTCACGCAGTTACGCACCAAGGGGACCGTCGCCGCGAACCTCCCCTACGGTCTCGCCTCGCTGCTCAGTCCGGCGACGGCGAAGTTCCTCTCGGAAGCGGACCAGTTCGATCCCGAGACGTTGGCGGCGTCCCTGCCCGCCCACACCCCCGTCCTGGTCACGTGCAGCAACGCCGACCAGCAAGTCTCCTGCGCCCAGGTCCAGCGCATCGTCACCGGTCTCACCCACGCCAACGCCGACACCGCGTTCGTCCAGCTCAAGGGCGTCGATCACGTCTTGAAGGTCGATCCCACCGGCGCGGCCGCGAACTACACCAAGAAACTCCCGTTCTCACCCGCCCTTCGTACTGCCCTGCGTCACTTCGTCGACTCGTACCTGCAGTAGTTCGCCGAGTTCTAGGTGGCGGCGCGGGCGATGTACACGTCGGTCACGTAGGGCATCTCGACGAGGTCGGGAAGGGTGTCGATGACGGCGGCGACCTCACCCATCAGCGGCGCCCGCTCGTCCTCCCCCATCGCGGCGATGTAACTGGTCGTGAGCACTCGCTGGGTGAGACCCTCGTGAGTCAGCGTTTGAGCGTTGGTGAAACTGACGCGCTCCACGTCGACAAATGGGCCTTCTGCCAGGATGAGTGAAAAGTCCATCCCGACCTTGTAGGGCTGGCGAACGTCCCACTGCATCGCTCGGGTCAATTCGGCGACCCACGCCACGGACTCGTCACGCTCATTCCAGATCAACCCCAGCCCACCGTTGGGGCGTAGGACCCGATGGATCTCAATGAGTGCACGCGGCGCGTCGAACCAGTGAAACGCCTGCGCGACGACGACCGCGTCGACGGCGTCGTCCTCGAGCGGAATGGCGACGTCACTCCCGTCTCTGATTTCAACCCCTGGCGTGGCGGAGCGAAACGACTCTCGCATCGACGCGGAGGGATCCACCGCGATGAGTTCTCCAACGAAGGGGAGGAGCTGCCTCGTGAAAATCCCCGTGCCCGCGCCCAGGTCGAGCACGGTGGATGTTTCTCCGAGGTCAAAGGCTGCGACGAGGAACTCGATGGCGTCGAGGGGATAACTCGGTCGCGCGGCGTTGTAGAGGTCGCCGTTGTTGAAACCACGCGCCGCCAACTCCTGCTTGTGCGTCACGTCACGCCACGTTCGAGCACTGCGGCGTCACGATCAAGTCGCTCGACGAAGACCTTGTCGGTGACGCAGGGCGAGCGTCGCGACGAGCGCGAAGGCGACCCACATCGTGCCGACGAAGAGTTCGATCTCACCCACTTGGTGCGCGTAACCGAAGATGCGATTCGTGAGCAACGCCCGAGCCACCGCTTCGAGCACGAAGGCGAGGCCGAGCACGACGACGGGGACCATCGAGAGGTGTTCCTTCCACCACGTGCCGACGGCGCCACAGATCGCGCCGCTGAAAAGGCCGAGCTCGAAGTACATTCGACCGCCGGCTATCTGGTCGTGCAGGGCCCCGAACCAACTGGTGTCCCAGTACGAGAAGATGAAGCAGTTAACGAAGTAGAACCCCACCAGCGCCGACATTGTCGCAACGACTCCGACCACGGCGCCAAAGGCGTAGCGTCGCTTGCTGGCGACGGCTCCCGCGAGGAACGCGAGCAGCAACCACGGGACGATGACTTCACTCAGTGCACCGAGCAGGCCGGTGCCCTGTCCCTTGATCACCGAGTCCAGCGCTCCGACCCCGAACGCCGACAGACCCACTACGACCACTCGAAGGTTCCGCTGACGCCACGTCATTGATATCAGGCTAACGACATTCACGAACGCTCACAACGTCGACGGGCGGTCCTTCGATCTCGAGCGCGGGCTTGAACATCGTGGTCGCAATGTATCGTGCGAGCGCTCACGATTCGTGACGGTGATCGCTGCGCCGCGAGGAGGCGTGGCTACGTTGAGGGACGCCAGCGTGGTGCGCACCCGACCGCCGCGCAGCTCACTTTCGTGTTCAGGGCCCGCGTCCCGTTCGCGTTGACGATCCAGACGGTAGCGGGAACGTTCGGGTTCGACTGACCCTCACCGCCCCGGTCAACCTCCAGGGCGATCTGGTCACCGTCGGGAGACCAACTCGTATCGCCCGCTTCAAATGGTGGCGCGAAGTGCGTCACCTGGCGCACCTGGCTTCCCGTGGGCGACATGGTGAACACGTTGAGCTTGCCGTCACCTTGACGATCGCTCCCGAAGGAGATGCGCGTGCCACTCGGTGACCAGTACGGGTCGCCGTTGGCCCCCTGGGTCGTGATCATCTTCAAGTCGCCGCCACGGGTGTTCATGGTGTAGATCTGCTGGGAGTGATTTCGTCCACTCATAAAGACGATCGTCGTGCCAGTCGGTGACCACCGCGGCTCGATGTTGAAGGTGCCGTCGGCGGGCAGAATCGTTCGCACGTCGGTGCCGTTGGCGTTCATCACGTCAATCTCGGTCGGCGGGATGCCGCCGTTCGTCGCCGCCCCCACGACGCGCGAGAAGACAATTTCCTTCCCGTCAGCGGACCAACTCGGTCGCACGTCGGCCGCTGGAGTCCGCGAGAGTCGCCGCAGGTGCGTCCCATTGGCGTTCATCACGTAGATACCGACACCGTCAATCGACCTCTGAAACACGATTTCTCGACCGTCTGGCGACCACGAGGGATAGCACTCCCCGGGACCGCAACTGGCGATCTGACGAACCCCGCTACCGTTCGCGTTCATGGTGTTGATGAAATCGTCGCCGCCGCTAGAAACGACGAAGGCGAGAACCCCCGTGAGAGCCGAGGTAGACGATGCGTCTTTTACCCTTTCGACGACGCCGTGAGTCGCGTGCGCTGCCCCGGTCGAGAGTGACAAGGTCGCCGCGAGCGCGAGGACGGTAAGAAGGTGTTTGCCCATCAGTGACGATCGTCTCGACTCTCATTCACGAGGTAGTCGAATTCTAGGGACGACACGCTCCTGCCGTGAACGTGCTCGAGATGGCAGGATTGAGCGGTGAAGTTTCGAGCCCTCGTCGAGCCACCGGAACCGATGAGGGGACTCGAGGTACCCGAAGAGATGGTGGCCGCCCTCGAGGGCGGCAAGCGGCCACCCGTCGTCGTGACGATCAATGGACACGCCTGGAAGACCAGAGTTGCGATCATGCGAGGTCGTCACCTGATCGGACTGAGTCACGCCAACCGCGCCGCCGCGGGCGTGGAGATTGGCACCATGGTTGACGTCGAGATCGAACTCGACACGTCGCCGCGCGTCGCCGTCGTACCGAGCGATCTCGCCAAGGCACTTACTACAGACCAGCTCGCCAAAGACGCATTCGAAGCCTTAACCGAGAGCCAACGCCGCGAGCACGTGCGAAGGATCGAGGAAGCGAAGAAGCCCGAGACGCGCGCGCGTCGCATTGAGAACCTGATTGCGGCGCTTCGACAACCTTGAGCAGACTCGCACCCATCTTCTGGAGTTCGGGAGTGCGATGCACCGCGGACCCTTCATCATCGACGGCGGGCGCCGGATCTGCCAGTTGATCGACCCGTTTGGCAAAACCTTCGGCCTTGACGGGCTCTAAGACGATCCCGCTTGCCATCTGATTATCGGGTTACCGAGAATCGTCGGCGTCGAGGTTTTCTAATGTAAACCGATAGACATTTGTCTATCGCGCTTTGATAAAAGCGCTGCAACTTTGGAACAAAGTGGATTTTCTTTGACTCAATGTCGCCCGGCAACGGCCGCAGCGACGTTGCTCGTCGACACTTGGTCTCCGATCTGGAGTGCGCTAAGAATCTCAACCTCGGACTCGGCGTTTCCCCAATGGATGCGAAGTCCTGCACTTCGGAACTTCTCATGATTGACGTCCTGGATGAGAGGCACTGGAATGTGAACCACTTCGTACCCGCCAGTTCGAGCCGACTCGCGAACTATGTCTTCGAACAGAGGAACGGACATCCAGGCTTCAAACTTCGGCGCGAAGAATCCAAATCGAGCTCGGGGAAGCTCCTTGCGCAAGAGTGGGACCGCAACAGCGTGATAACCCGTAATCTCAAGGCGAGATTCCACATCGGCCCGACGTACTGCGGCAATGACGCCATCTAACAACTTACGAGTTGGTAGCCCTTTCACTTCGAGCTCAAAGTCAATACCTTCGATTGCTAAGACTTCGTCGAGCGTAGGAACGTGTTCATGTTGGTAATCCTCATTGAACCACGAGCCTGCGCTCAACCCTCGTACGTACTCGAAGGTGCTCTCGTGTACGTAGCCAATTCCGTCGGTCGTTCGTTCAAGGTTGTAGTCGTGGTGAACAATTAGGTGGCCGTCAAGCGTTGAGTGAACATCGAACTCGACGGCGTCAGCACCGAGACGTCGCGCTTCGACAAATGCAGCAAGCGTGTTCTCGGGATGCGTCATAGACGCACCGCGGTGCGCATGGATACGCGCGCTGAGACGACGTGAATTCACTTGGTCGCCTAAGCGACCTGAATTACTGCCACCTGTGCGGAAGGTTCCGGAATGGCTTGACCATGTTCGCGCATCAACTCGAGGTGCATCGTGATTGCCTCCGTAATGTTTACCTTGACCTCTTCAAGGGTCTTGCCTGTGGAAACGCAACCATCAAGGTCAGGCACCCATGCCCCGTAATTGTTAGGCGAACGCTCGATAACTACGGCGTACTCAGTCATCGACCTCTCCGTTCTATCTTCGCTTGTCTCAAGATGCTACCGAGGAGTTCCCGGTGCAGGTCGTCGCCGAGTGCGCCTGGCACTGTGACGGTTCCCGGCTTCGTCGGATGATGGAACTGCCGATGGCTTCCTCGATAGCGGACCTGGTACCACCCATCTTCCTGAAGTTCCCTGATGATGTCCCTCACTTTCACGAGGACACAAGGGTCGGCGAAAACTCAGCCTTCTAACGAATACCTGTAGACATTGGTCTCGCGACGCTCGAAGCCGAGTTTTACGTACATCGCGTTGGCGGCTTCGCGAGACGGACGACTGGTCAGGTCGATAGTCCGCACGCCGCGTAATCGCGCGGACTCGAGCGCCGCGGTGGTCAGCGCCTCGCCAACGCCGAGACCGCGCGCCGCCTCGTCGACGACGACGTCCTCGATCCACGCGCGCACCCCGCTCGGGATGGAGAACACGACGAGCGACAGGGTGCCCACGATGGTGTCCCCGTCGCGCGCCACGAAGAGGGTTACGACCTTCGAGTGCACGATCGCTTCAAGGTCAGCGAGCGTCAGTGGCGCCGCGCTTGAGGACAACTGTGGAATCAGCACGTTGAGCCCGTCGACCAGTTCCGGCGTCGCGACGTCCAGCGTCTCGACCACGAACCTCACTCTTCCTCCCGCCACACCGGTCGACGCAGGTCGTCGTAGAACACGTCACGCCGTTCGCCGTCGATCGCCGCAAAGATGGGCCCCGCCCACCGCTCGGCGCCGATGATCGGCTTCGGCAGTTCGTCGCGGCCGAACCAGCCCGCGTCGGTGACCTCTAAGGGATGCAAGTTGAACTCGCCCCCCACCGCACGACAGAAGAAGAGCAGCGAGAACAGCGGGATCCTCGACTCGCCGAGCCGCATGCCGTCGAGGACGCCGATGAGTCGCACCGGCTCGACCTCGATGCCGGTCTCTTCAAGGACCTCTTTCACGACGACTTCGGGCGCCGAGTACCCCACGTCGCACCACCCCGTCGGATACAGCCAGATGCCCGAGTCGGCGCGCTGGATCAAGAGCAGTTTGCCCTCATCGTTGACGACCGCCGCGCCGACGGCGACCTTGGGGGTCTGATACCCCGGGACGCCGTGCCCGACTTCCTTCATCCACTGCGTCACGTAGCCGTCCGCGTCCGGGACGCCCTCGAGACCTTCGTCGGCGGCAACTTTCATGTCACCAGCGATTTTGAGGACCTCTTCGAAGCGCTCTCGCTCGTACTGGCTTTCGGTAAAACCAAGTCCGGTCTTGGCGACGCCGGCGAGTGACTCGGCCCATCGGCGCAAGGTCTTTTCGGGAATCGAGTCGGGCACGTACCCGACGCTACCAACGCCGCTCAGGCCAGCGTCGCGTCCAGAACCTCATCCAAGGTGCCCACCAGACCGGTGTAGAACGGGCCGAAGTCCCCGTAGAGCGTGGTCGCCTCGTCGTACCGCATGGTGTAGACGCACTCTTTGAGGTCGTCGACGTGCACGGCGAAGAGGGTGACGCCCCACTCCCAGTCATCGAGCCCCGCCGAACCGGTGACCAGTTGGAGGACCCGGCCACGGAAGGTCCGGCCGATGGCGCCGTGTCCGCGCATGAGGGCATCGCGCGCGTCGTAATCCAGCGCGTACCAGTTGTTGACCTCACCTCGGCGCTTGGACATCGGATAGAAGCAGAACGCGCTCATCCCCTCGGGGGGCAACGTCGGGTAGAGCCGTTGGTTCAGCATCGCTTCAGGCATGCCGGCCGCGTACTCGCTGACTTCGGTCACCGAGACGTAACTTTCNNGCCATGAAACAGGCGTCGGCCTTCGCGCCGAGGATCGCCGCGACCACGATCTGCAGCCCGGACTGCGTGGCCTCGTCCAGCGCCTTTCGAAGGGCGCCCGCGTCGACGTGGGTGCCCGGATGACAGAAGAGGTGCACGACATTGATGCCGCGCGCGGGACCGACGGAGGCTGTGCTCATGCTCCCATGTTACGGGTAACGCCTCGGTGCGAACCTGGCCGCAACGCACGAACCGCGGGGCATCGCCCCGCGGTTCGTGACAGAAATCGCTGAAGCGATTTAGTAGTCGTCCATTCCGCCGCCGGGCATGCCACCAGAGGACTTCTCCTCGGGCTTGTCGACGATGACGCACTCGGTCGTCAAGAAGAGCGCCGCGATCGACGCCGCATTCTGCAGCGCCGAGCGGGTCACCTTGGCGGCGTCGATGACGCCNNACGCCACCTTCGAGCCCCGCGTTCACGGCGATCTGGTTGAGCGGCGCCTCGACGGCCTTCGCGACCATGCGCGCACCGGTCTGCTCGTCGCCACTCAACTTCTCCGCCGCTTCGAGGATGCGTGACTGGCTGCGCAGCAACGCCACGCCACCACCGGGCACGACGCCCTCTTCAATGGCGGCCTTGGTCGTCGACACCGCGTCTTCGATGCGGTGCTTCTTCTCCTTGAGCTCGACTTC
>PLER01000111.1:8543-12455 GCA_003136495.1 Acidimicrobiaceae bacterium | reverse complement strand
ACGCCTCATAATTTTTCCTCAGGCGTAACTTCGTCGCGCAGATGGAGAGCCAACGTGAAGGTCATGGCACCAGACCTGAACCCTACCCGTGTCGACTCGTCAAACGCGCTACGTTCTTCGCGACGAGTTCCACACAATGTCGCGACTGCACCCACCGTCGTTGTCCTCGTGACACCTTTTCCGCGAGGTCAGAAAATACGAACAGCCGGGCCTAAGGCCCGGCTGTTCGTAAGTCGTGGGACCAGTGACTACATCATCCCGCCCATGCCACCCATGCCGCCGTCGCCCATCGGCGGACCGGCGGGCTCGGGCTTGTCGGCGACAATCGCTTCGGTGGTCAAGAGCAACGCCGCAATCGACGCCGCGTTCTGCAGCGCCGAGCGCGTCACCTTCGCGGGGTCAATCACGCCCGCCTTGACGAGGTCCTCGAGGACTCCCGTCGCGGCGTTCAGACCAATGGAACCCTTGGCGTCAGCCACTTCGCGCACCTTGACGGCGCCCTCGTAGCCAGCGTTGGACGCGATGTGACGCAGTGGCGCCTCGAGCGAGTTCGCGACGATACGCGCACCCGTCGCCTCGTCACCGGTCAGCTTCTCGATGAGGTCGTCGACCGACGCTCGAGCGCGAACCAGCGCGGTGCCACCACCGGCGACGATGCCCTCGTCGATCGCGGCGCGCGTGGCGCTTAGGGCGTCCTCGATGCGGTGCTTCTTCTCTTTNNTTGAGTTCGACCTCGGTTGCGGCACCGACCTTGACGACGGCCACGCCACCGGCGAGCTTCGCGAGACGCTCTTGGAGCTTCTCGCGGTCCCAGTCGGAGTCGGTGTCGTCGATCTCACGCTTCAGCTGCGCGACGCGACCGGCGACGTCTTCCTTGGAACCGTCACCGTCGACCAACGTGGTGGCGTCTTTGGTGACCACGATGCGTCGAGCCTTTCCGAGCAAGTCGATGGTCGCACTGTCGAGCTTGAGGCCAATCTCTTCCGAGATGACCGTGCCGCCCGTGAGGATCGCCATGTCTTGGAGCATGGCCTTGCGACGCTCGCCAAATCCCGGGGCCTTGACGGCGACCGAGGTGAACGTGCCGCGGATCTTGTTGACGACGAGCGTGGCGAGGGCCTCGCCCTCGACATCTTCGGCGACGATCAACAACGGACGACCGGCCTGCATGACCTTCTCCAGCACCGGCACGAGGTCGTGCACCGCGGAGATCTTCCCGCTGGTGAAGAGGATGAAGGCGTCCTCTAAGACGGCCTCTTGGCGCTCGGCGTCGGTCACGAAGTACGGCGAGAGGTAACCCTTGTCGAACTGCATGCCCTCGGTGAGCTCGAGCTCGATACCGAAGGTGTTCGACTCCTCCACCGTGACGGTGCCGTCCTTGCCAACCTTGTCGATGGCGTCGGCGATGACTTCACCGATCGCGGCGTCGGCGGCGGAGATCGTCGCGACTTGGGCGATCTGAGTCTTACCCGACACTTCCTGGCTCTGGGTCGCGATCGAGTCGACCGCGGCCTTCACCGCGAGCTCGATACCGCGCTTGAGGCCCGAGGGGCTCGCGCCCGCGGCGACGTTACGCAGACCTTCTTTGATGAGGGCTTGGGCGAGCACCGTGGCGGTCGTGGTGCCGTCACCGGCCACGTCGTTGGTCTTGGTGGCGACTTCTTTGACCAGTTGGGCGCCCATGTTCTCGAAGGGGTCTTCGAGTTCAATCTCACGCGCGATGGACACGCCATCGTTGGTGATGGTGGGAGCGCCGAACTTCTTGCCGAGGACGACGTTGCGTCCCTTGGGTCCGAGGGTCACCTTGACGGCGTCGGCCAACTTGTCCACGCCGGCTTCGAGGCCGCGTCGAGCGTCCTCGTCAAACTTCAATAACTTTGACATAAGTCTTCTTTCGTTTCTCGATGGGATGACGAGCCGCGCTCGTCACGGGCTACTTGGCGACGGTGGCGAGTACGTCGCGGCCGGAGAGGATCAACAGGTCCTCGCCGTCGACGGTGATCTCGGTGCCGCCGTACTTCGAGTAGACGACGGTGTCGCCGACTGAAACACCGGTGGGGATGATCTCGCCGGTCGACTCGGTGCGACGGCCGGGGCCGGTGGCGAGCACTTCACCCTGCTGGGGCTTCTCTTTGGCGGTGTCGGGAATCACGAGGCCGGAAGCCGTGGTGGCCTCGGCGCTGTTGGGACGAACCACGATGCGGTCTTCTAGTGGGTGCAACTTCATTCTTCTTGCCTCCTGAGCAATTAGCACTCGATACTTGCGACTGCTAATTTAGCAGCCTCAGCCCTCGAGTGCCAACGGGGCGGCCGGCGTGGTCTCATGCCCGCCCATCACGCCGCGATGCCCGATCAGCCATCTACCCTGGTCGCTGTGCATTTACCGCTCACGGACCGCTCAAGAACCATCGGTGCGTGGAACGAACTACCGGTTTCTTGCGTACGTCGCCGCGGCCCCTAGGGCGAGATCCGCGATCGCCGCCACGCCTCGTCGAACTCGCGATAGACGATCCGGTCGTGGAGGCGGTCCTCTCGGTGTTGCCAGAACTCGAAGCGGTTCGGCAGGAGCCGGTACCCTCCCCAGTTCGGCGGCCTCGGCACCTCCTGGTCGTGGTAGAGCAAGCCGTACTCGCGCACCCGTTCTTCGAGGGTCGCTCGCGAGTCCAGGAGGTCGCTCTGCTTGGAGGCGCGTGCCCCNNACGTCACCCTCGATGCGGATCTGTCGCCCCAGCGGTTCGCAGTACCAGAGCAGCGACGCCTTCGGATTGGCGCCCAGCTCGCGGCCCTTGCGCGAGTCGTAGTTGGTGTACCAGCCAAAGGAGGTGTCGTCGTGGTGGCGCAACAACACCATGCGCACGCTCGGCACTCCTTCGCTCGTCGCGGTCGCGAGCGCGAACGCCTCACGCTCGGCCATGACGTCGGCGGCTTCGTCGAACCACCGGCGAAACTGCACGAAGGGATTCGAGTCGGTGTCCGACACGTCGAGCGGCACCCACCGCTCGCTCACGACACGTCCGCCAGTTGCCAGTTCGGTCGAGCCGAGAGGTTGAGGGCGCTCGGTCCGCTCGCCGCCAGGCGGTAGACGCCCGCGGCGGCGATCATCGCGGCGTTGTCGGTGCACATCGCCATCGTCGGTAGATGTAACTCGAGCCCGAACTCGCGAGCGAGTTCTCCCACCTCAATTCGCAACTTCGAGTTCGCCGCGACGCCGCCCGCCAGGGCCAGGCCGGCCACCTCGTAGCGCTCGAGCGCGTGACGGAGTTTGCGCAAGAGCTGCTCGGCGAGCGCGGCTTGGAACGAGGCCGCGACGTCGGCGAGCGCGACCTCGTGGTGCTGTTGAGTGGCTCGCACGACGGCGGTCTTGAGACCGGAGAAGGAGAGGTCGAAGTCGTCGCCGATCATCGAGACCGGCAAGCGCAGCGCGTCGGGCGAACCCTGCTGAGCGAGGCGGTCAATCTCGGGCCCCCCGGGGTAGCCGAGGCCGAGCCACCGCGCGACCTTGTCGTACGCCTCACCGGCCGCGTCATCGATCGTCTCACCCAGCACCTCGTGCTCACCGGGACCGCGCTGGAGGACGATCAGGCTGTGGCCGCCCGAGACCAGGAGCGTCATGATCGGCCAGGAGAGATCGCTCGACTCGAGTAACGGCGCGAAGAGATGGCCCTCTAAGTGGTTGACGCCGACGAAGGGCAACTCCCAGGCCAGCGCGAGCGCCTTCGCGGTGGAGAGCCCGACCAGGAGTGAACCAATTAGGCCCGGGCCGCTGGTCACCGCGATGCCACTGAGGGCCGGCGCGCTTGCGTCAAGTCCCGCGGCGTCGAGCGCGCGGCGGATGACCGGGCCGATCGTGGCGACGTGCGCGCGTCCCGCCAGTTCCGGCACCACCCCACCGAAGGCCCGGTGGAGATCGAT
>PLER01000111.1:0-8531 GCA_003136495.1 Acidimicrobiaceae bacterium | reverse complement strand
AGGGCCTCAGCCGAGATCAGCCCACAGCACGAGGGCGTCTTCGCGGGTGCGCTCGTAGTAGTTCTTGCGCACGCCCACCGGCGCGAAGCCGAATCGAAAGTAGAGCTCCTGGGCGCGGGTGTTCGACGCAGCCACCTCCAGGGTGGCTCGCTCGACGCCGCGCGCTCGGGCGTCGGCCCAGGCCTCTTCGAGCAGCGAGGTCGCCACGCCCCGCCCCTCGTGGCCGGGCAGGGTCCCGAGAGTGTTGACGTGAAGTTCGTCCATGACGAACATCACGCCGAGGTACCCAATGATCGTGGTCTCCTCCACCGCGACGCGGTAGCGCCGCGTCTCGGTGTTGGTGATCTCCTCGAGCAGCATCGAGCGCGTCCAGGGCTCGGGAAACTGGGCCACCTCAATGGCGAGCAAGTCGGGCACGTCGCGGCGCTCGGCCGCGCGGATCGTCCAGCTCGCGCTCACGTCGGACGCTCGCGCGTCGAGAAGTTCGCCACGGCGTCGGCCTCGCGCAGGTAGAGCGGTACCACGTCGCCCCCGGGCTCGCGCGTCGCCCCGAGGCGCAGCGCCTCGATCGGCGACGGCACCCGCTGTTCGTAGAACGACGCCGATCGCACTTCGCGTAGCGCCGCCTCGTAGCGATCCGCGCCGTCACCGCTGAAGGTGACCGCGAGTCCACTCGCCTCCCACGTCGCGACGAGCGCCTCGGGTACCGTGACCGTCGCGTCGCTGAGGTGCCGTACTCCCGCAGCGAGCTCGAAGCCCTGGACGAACAACTCGCCGCGCCGAGCGTCGACGGCGCACACCAGCGTGCCGCGGACGCCCGCGGAGAAGGCGCCAGCGGCGAGCACTTCGAGCGAGGTCACCGCGACGAGTTGCGCACCCGCGCCGAGCGCGAGACCGACCGCGGTCGCCACGCCGACGCGCAGACCGGTGAAGAGCCCGGGCCCTCGATCGACCACGATGACGTCGAGGTCTCGGGCCGCGAGCCCCGCGTCGAGGAGGAGTCGTTCGATGCCGGGCGTCAGGGCTTCGGTGTGGTGACGCTCGTCGTCGACCACCACCGCGCGCTCGACGCCGTCACTCGTGCGCAACGCCACCGCGCAGGCGGGCGTCGCGGTCTCAATCGCGAGGATGTTCACGCGTTCATCCACTCGTCGAGTTCGGGGCGCCGGTCCTCACTGCGCGCGCCGTCCACCACCAGGGTGCGCCCCTGTGACTCATCGAGGACGAAGGTGACGCGCAACACGTCGGTCCCGTAGACGTCGGCCGCCAGGTCCCCCCACTCGACGAGCGCGACCGCGGACTCTTCCACCACTTCGCCGAGGTCCAGGTCACGCACTTCGGCGAGACTCTCGACGCGATAGACGTCCGCGTGGTGCAGAGTGGCGATGCCGAAGTCGTTCGTACAGTCGTGCTGGCGCACCATGGTGAAGGTCGGGCTCGTCACGCGATCACTCACGCCGAGCCCGATCGCGACACCTTGGGTGAAGGTTGTCTTGCCCGCGCCCAACTGCCCGATGAGCAGCACGACGTCACCGGGGCGCAGCACCCGAGCGAACGCTTGGCCAGCCAGCGACGTGTCGCGCGCCTCCGCGCAGTAGCGCCGCCAGCTCACGGCGTCGCCATGACCCGACCGAGGATGCGCAGGTCCTCGCGCATCACCTCGACGACGCTGGGCCCCCCACGCAGCGCCGCCGCGGGGTGGTAGGTCGGGATGCCGCGGATCGCTCCGGAACGAAAGACGTGGCCGTGCACCTGACCGATGCCGGAACGGTAGGCGAAGAGCGCGCGGCCGGCCGTGTTGCCGAGGGTCAAGATGAATTTGGGCGCGACCACGTCGAGCTGTTCCACGAGCCAGGGTCGACACGTCTCGATTTCCTGCGGCGTGGGCGTCCGATTGGCCGGTGGGCGACACTTCACGACGTTCGTGACGTAACACGCCTCTCTCGTGAGCCCGAGTTCTTCGGCCAGCAACGTGAAGAAGAGCTTGCCACTCGGTCCGATGAACGGCGCGCCGCCCTCGTCCTCGGTGCGACCCGGCGCCTCGCCCACGATCATCAGCTCCGCGCTGAGGGGCCCCGAGCCAATGACCACGCGCTGACGGGTCTCACTGAGCCCGCAGCGCACGCAGGTCGAGAGCCCCTCGAACTCCGCCATCGTTCAGCGCACCGCAATCCGCGGCACGCGAGGTCCAATCCGCGTGAGTATCTCCCAGGCGATCGTGCCATCACGCTCGGCCCACTCGTCGGCGGTGATGACCTCGTCACCTTGACGGCCGAGCAGAACCACCTCGTCGCCCAGCGCCACCTCGTCGTCACCGACGTCGATGATGAGTTGGTCCATCGTCACGTTGCCCGCCAACGGTCGCCGCCGGCCGCCGACCAGGACCTGGGCCCCGCCTTCGAAGAGTGCTCGGGGGAATCCGTCGGCGTAGCCAATGGGCACGGTCACGACCGTGGCGTCTCGCTCGAGGGGACGGGCGCGACCGTAGCTGGGGCGCTCACCCGCGGCGAGTCGTCGGCGCGCGACCACGCGCGTTCGAATCGTCATCGCCGGCTCGAGGGCGAGCCCCCGCGACGTCAACGCCTCAGCGCACCACGGGGCGGGCAGGTACCCGTAGAGCGAGAGGCCGACGCGGACCATCGAGAAGTGCGACTCGGGGTAGCCGAGCGTTCCGGCGGAGTTCGCGCAGTGCAACACGCGCGGAAGTACGCCACGGTTCCGCAGCGACGCGACGAGTCCCTCAAAGTGGCGAATCTGTGACGCGGTGAAGGCGCGGTCGTCCTCGGATGCTCCGTCGGCGACGGGTAGATGGGTGAAGAGACCTTCGACGTCCACGTGCGCCGAGGCGCCCAGGGTGTCAATGACCGCGTCGAGCTCCTCGGGCGCGACGCCCATTCGGTGCATGCCGGTGTCGACTTTGACGTGCACGAGGTGACGACCCCGAACGTGAGCGGCGCAGGCGACCACGGCGTTCGCGCCCGCGGTCGAGCCCACGGTGAGGGTGAGCGAGTTCTCGAGGGCGAGGGGAATCGATGTCGGTACTACCTCGGCGAGAACGATGATCGGCACGTCAAAACCGGCTCGTCGAAGTTCGGCGCCCTCATCGATCGTGGCGACCCCGAGCGTGTCGGCACCACCGTCGAGTGCGGCCGCGGCGGCGAGGGTGGCCCCGTGCCCGTACCCGTCGGCCTTGACGACCGCGCAGAGCGACGTGGCGCCCACCACCGCCTTCATGGCGCGGGCGTTCGCCACGATGGCCGCACGAGACACCTCCGCCCACGAGGGGCGGTGAAGGCCCTCAACGCTCACGCGGCTCGTCTCCGTTGGAGGATCCGATGACGATCGCGGCTGCGAGGTCCGAGGTGTGGGTCATCGAGAGGTGCAACGACGTCACGCCCTTGGTGCGGGCCAACTCGTCGGCCGGAGGATGGAGCCGGACACTCGGTGCGCCGGCGTCATCCAGCGTGACCTCGATCGATCGCCACGGCGCGGCGCCGACGCCGACGCCAAAGGTCTTGAGGACCGCTTCCTTCGCCGCGAAGCGAGCGGCCAGTCGCTCGGGACGCGCGTGCGCGTCCCGGCGTTCGCCGTCGGTGAAGAGTCGTAGGGCCAGTCGGGGATGACGTTCCAGCGCGCCGGCGAAGCGCTTGACGTCGACGAGGTCCAGACCGACGCCCTCGGTCGGCACTACTCCACCGTCACGGTCTTAGCGAGGTTCCGCGGCCGATCCACGTTACGACCGAGTCCGCGCGCCATGGAGTACGCGAAGAGCTGCAGTGGCACCACGTCGACCATCGGCGTGAAGAGCGGCTCGGTCGCCGGCACGCGCAGCACGTAGTCCGCGAGCGCGTCGATGGCCTCGTCGTCGTCGGTCGCCACCGCCACGACCGTCGCGCCGCGCGCTTTCACCTCGGCCAAGTTCGAGAGCATCTTGTCGTGCATGAGCAGATCGGTCGTGACCGCGACGACAACGACGCCCGGTTCGATCAACGCCAGGGGACCGTGTTTGAGTTCGCCCGCGGGATATCCCTCGGCGTGCAGGTAGGTGAGCTCTTTCAACTTGAGCGCGCCCTCGAGCGACGTCGGAAAGCCGACGTGTCGTCCGATGAAGAAGAAGTCGTGGGCCCCGAGGAGTTGTTTGGCGACGTCTTCGACGTGCCCGCGACGCTCGAGCGCGGTGGCGACCTGACTGGCCACGGCGTTGAGTCCCTTAAAGAGTGCGTCAATGTCACTCGCCGGGAGGGTCTCGCGCAGTTGCGCGAGCCGCAGGGCGAGTAACTCGAGGGCGGCCACCTGGGCGACGAAGGCCTTGGTGGAGGCGACGGACACCTCGAGACCGGCCCGCGTGTAGATCACGGCGTCGGACTCGCGCGCCAGTGAAGAGCCCACGATGTTCGACACCCCGACCACGCGCGCCCCGCGGCGCTTCGCCTCGCGGATTGCCATGATGGTGTCGATGGTCTCGCCACTCTGGGAGACGCCAATGACCAGCGTGCCCACCTCGACGATGGGGTCGCGGTAGCGATACTCACTCGAGATGTCCACGTCCACGCTGACGCGCGCCCAGCGTTCAATCGCGTACTTGGCCACTTGCCCGGCGTGGTGGGAGGTTCCCGCTGCGACGATCACCACGCGCTGGACGTCACGCAGTTCCTCATCGGAGATGCGTAGTTCGTCGAAGGTGATCGTGCCGTCGCGACGCCGGCGATCGAGCAACGTGGCGCGAATCGCCGCGGGTTGCTCCTCGATCTCCTTGGTCATGAAGTCCTCGTGGCCGCCCTTCTCCGCGGTCTCTAAGTCCCAGTCGATGGAGAGTTGGTGGAGGCGAACCGGAGTGCCCTCGAGATCGATCGCGCGGAAACCTTCGGGACCGAGCCGGACGATCTCGTCGTCGTTGACGGCGTAAAACGCCGTCGCCCGGTCCAAGATGGCGGGAATGTCGCTCGCCAGGTAGGTCACGCCCGGCGCGGTCCCCACGATGAGGGGCGAGATGCGACGCGCCGCGACGATGACGTCGGCCTCGGTCGCGTCCATCGCCGCCACCGCGAACGCGCCGCGCACGACCGCGAGACTCTCGCGGACGGCCTCCATGAGCTCCAACCCCTTCGCGCGCGACTCCTCGATGAGGTGGGCCAGCACCTCGGAGTCGGTCACCGAGCTAAAGAGGTGGCCGCGCGCCTCGAGCTCTTCTTGGAGCTCGGTGTGGTTCTCGATGATGCCGTTGTGGATGATGGCGATGTTGCCCGAGCAATCCAGGTGCGGGTGGGCGTTCATGGCCTCGGGGGCCCCGTGGGTCGCCCAGCGGGTGTGGCCGATGCCCGAGTGGAATCCACGCGGTGCGTGCTCGCACTCTTCGGTTAAGGCCCGCACCGACTCGGTGCCTTCGGCGATTCGCGCTCGCCAGGTCTCCCCCGGACGCACCAGAGCGATCCCGGCCGAGTCGTAGCCGCGATACTCCAGGCGGGCGAGACCCTCGAGCAGGGTACCGAGAGTGTCGGAGGATCCAACGACCCCGATGATGCCGCACATGCACCCAGACTACTCGCGGAGTTTTCGGGCCCTTCGAGGCCTACGCGCCGTAGAGGGACTTCAATCGTTCGGCGAAGACCTCCACGAACTCGGCGTTTAACGCCTCGATCATGATGCGCACGAGCGGTTCGGTGCCCGACGGTCGAACCAGGAGCCGGACGTCGGCGCGGTCGACGTCGTAGACCTCGAGGAGTTCGTTAAAGAGCCCCTGGACGATGTCGTCGCTGAAGTGCTCCAGCGAGACGTTGAAGAGATCCTGGGGCACGCGGCGCCAGGCCCCACCCGCGAGGTCCGCCAGGGGACCTTTACGCACCACCAGTTCACCCAAGAGAAGACCGGTCAAGAGGCCGTCACCGGTGGGCGCCAGGTCGCGAAAGATAACGTGCCCGGACTGCTCCCCGCCGAGGATCCAGCCCTTGTCCTCGAGGGCCAGTAACACGTTGCGGTCCCCGACGTCGGTCTCTTCGATCTCGACCTTGGCGGCGTCGAGGGCGCGATAGAGACCGAGGTTGCTCATCGACGTCACGACCACGCCGCCCCCAAGGACCGCACGCTCGTGTCGGTCGAGCGCGAAGAGCACCATCAGGTCGTCCCCGTCGCGCACCGTGCCCTCACTGTCGACCGCGATGAGGCGGTCCGCGTCACCGTCGAGGGCTAGCCCGAGGTCGGCGCCGGACTCGAGCACGGCCGCCACGAGACTTTCGACGTGCGTCGAGCCGGAGCCTTCGTTGATGTTGCGACCGTCGGGTTGGTCGTGGATCATGCGCAACGTGGCCCCGGTGGTGGCGAAGAGTTCGTGCGCGACGTGCGAGGCGGCACCGTTCGCACAGTCGATGACGATCGACAAACTCGAGAGGTCGCCCGGGGCGAGCGCGCGAAGGTGCGTGGCGTAGTCGTGCTCGGCCGACTCGTCGATGTCGACGGTGGCGAACTCCTTCGCAGTGGGGCTCTCGGCGACGTTCAGCGCACTCTCGACGGCGGCCTCGGTGGCGTGGTCGAGCTTCGCCCCGCCGACGCCGAGCACCTTGAGGCCATTGTCGTAGTAGGGGTTGTGCGAAGCCGAGACCACCACACCCGCGCCACCGCGCTGTTGGGCGATGACCGCGACGCCCGGGGTGGTGAAGTAGCCCAGGTTGACGCCCGTCGCTCCGCCGTCGGACAGTCCCGCGAGTACCGCCGCCGCCAAGGTTGGCGAACTCTCGCGCGTGTCGTAGCCGACGTAGACGGGCACCGAGAAGACGCTCGCGACGGCTCGACCGAGTCGGTACGCCAGTTCGACGGTGATCTCGTCGCTGGCGCGCCCTCGAATGCCGTCCGTGCCGAACCGCACGGGCATGACCATTACCGCTTGGAGTACTGAGGTGCCTTGCGCGCTTTCTTGAGACCGTACTTCTTGGTCTCCTTCTTGCGCGAGTCACGGGTGAGGAGTCCGGCCTTCTTCAGCGCCGGTCGCACACCCTCGTCGATCTCCAACAGTGAACGTGAGATGCCCAGGCGCAGGGCGCCCGCTTGGCCCGCGACGCCACCACCTTCGATGGTGGCGTCGATGTCGTAGGTCTGCTGCGCGTCGATGAGGCGCAGCGGCTCCATGACCATCTGGCGGTGCGTCGCGGAGGTGAAGTAGTTGTCGAAGGCGCGTGAGTTGATGGTGATCGTGCCGGTGCCCGGACGCAGGCGAACCCGAGCGACCGCTTCCTTGCGTCGACCGGTGGTTTGGGTGAGGGGTGTGGTCACGTTGCTCCTTAACCGCGGCGAATCGCCGAGGTGTCAAAACTCTTGGGCTGTTGGGCCGCGTGGGGGTGCTCGGGTCCGGCGTAGACGAAGAGCTTGTCCATCTGCGCACGCCCGAGGCGGTTCTTCGGCACCATGCCGCGAACCGCGTCGGCGACCAGTGTGGTGGGGTCGGTGTCCATCAACGTCTGCCAGGAGGTCTTGCGCAGACCGCCCGGATAGCCCGAGTGGTGGTAGTGAAAGTTCTGAGCGGCCTTGTTGGCCGTAACGACGACCTTGTCGGCGTTGACGATGATGACGTAGTCACCCGTGTCCACGTGGGGGGCGAAGAAGGTGCGATGCTTGCCGCGCAGCAGCGACGCGGCGACGGTCGCCACGCGTCCGAGAATCAGGCCCTCGGCGTCGATGACCAGCCACTCGCGGGTCAGCTCGGCGGGCTTGGGTGAGTACGTCTTCACAATTCTTCCTTCAGCGATCTTCGGGCCAGCCTCGACGGGGTCCGAGGGGACTCTCCATCTTACGAAACTTCGGGTCCTGGGGGCAAGTTCTACCGGATCGACCCTACCGGCCCCGAATGGCGCTCCGAACGGGCGCCTTGGCCACGTGGTTCACAACGCCAGGAACTGCCGTCCGTCGATGAGCTCGCGAGCCGCGTCGAGGTGACCCGCGTGACAGGCGGTCTCTTCGATCAGGTGGAGCATGATGAATCGCAGGTCACTGACCGGCCACTCCCCCCACCAGGGATCGCGCTGCGCGGGTGGGGCGTCGAGCGGCGTCGCGGCGATGATCTCGTTCGACCGCGCAATCTCGTCGCGGTAGAGGGCGAAGATGTCCTCGGCGCGCTCGTCGGGACCGACGTGCCAGTCTCCTTGATCGTCGAGACCCTGCTCCGTGAAGAAGTCGAGCGATTCGCCGGCGACGATGCAGCGCAGCCAGTAGTGCTCGACGCCCANNTCGCCATTGGTCGTGTCACGAGTCTCGAGTGGCTACCAGATGGTGACGCGACGCTCGGGATCGAGCCAGAGGGCGTCACCTTCTTTGACGTCGAAGGCCTCGTAGAACTCCTCGATGTTGCGCGCGATCTGATTGCAGCGAAACTCGGGTGGCGAGTGCGGATCGATAGCGAGACGTCGCGCAACTTCCTCGGGACGCGCGTGGTACTGCCAGACCTGCGCCCAAGAGAGGAAGAACCGCTCGGCGCCGCTCAGGCCGTCGATGACCGGTGGCGTCGCACCCTCGAGCGAAAGGAGGTACGCCTTCCACGCGATACC
>PLER01000003.1 GCA_003136495.1 Acidimicrobiaceae bacterium | reverse complement strand
CACGGGTCAACCGAGACAGAACAGATTTTCGTGGGCCGCCCGAGTCTCGATCTCGGCACCTTGGGATTAAAAGTCCCCTGCTCTTCCCGATGAGCTAGCGGCCCGCACGGTGGGGTTGTCTCATACGTTGTAGATAGCCACCGACTGGCAACAATAGTCCGGGACATGGACCGCCCTTGCGGCGCTCCCACGATGATTCAGCGTGTTGGGAGTCGGTGTTCGGATATTCGCGACCGCAAGACTACGAGAGAACTCGATCGACGAAGCCATACCACGACGGCTCTTCGGCGAAGCCGCCGGTCGAAAGATGCAGCCCGACGAACGCCGACGCGATGGCGGCGTCGGAGTCACTTGATAAGGGGTGGCTGGCACTTCGAAGGAGACACGTGGCCTGTATGACGCGGGTGAGCAACGTGAGCTGACGACGAAAGAGCGCCGCCGACTCTGACGAATTATCGATGGTTTTGTTCAACGCCGGTCCCAGCAGGTGGAGCGCACTACGGGCGCGCTCCACGTCATCGGCGAACGAGTTTGCGACCAGCGCGAGCTCGTGTTCAATCCACGTTTCCACGACACCCAAGAGTCCGAGTCGAGCACAGTCGCGGCGAACTTGCGCGCAGAGGACGTTATGCGTTCCTTCCCAACTTTCAAAGACGATCGCGTCGCGGTAGAGGCGAGGGAGAGGGGAGAAATCCTCGATCGTCCCGTTGCCACCCAGCACCTCGATACCCCGGTGGACGACGTCGGACGCCGTAATCGACGTGACGTACTTATTAGCGTTGACGAGGAATCGATGAAGGAGAATCTCCTCGTCGGAAGCCGAATCCTCATCGATTCGGCCGACGAGGTACGTGAGCGCCATGGTCGAGGCCACCGCCGCGGCCATCTCGATCCTCATGACGGCGAGTTGCTCCTTGACCGCGTCGAAGGTGTCAATGGTCACGCCGAAGGAGCGACGATGACGTGCGAAACTTGACGCTTCGAGATACGTGCGGTTCATGATTCCCGTCGATCCGAGCGCGTTGAGCCATCGAGACGTGTTGAGCAGTTCCGACACCGCGATGGCGAAGCCCTCGTCGAGTGCTCCGATCGGCCACCCCAGCGCGCCCTCGAAGTCGATCTCCGCGGACGCCAACGCCCTGGTGCCCAGTTTGTCCTTGAGGCGACGAACGCGAAAACCGTTGGGCGACGTACCGTCAATAGTGCGCGGAACGAGGAAGCAGGCGAGACCTTTGGTGCCAGGTGGCGCGCCGTCGGGTCTGGCGGTCATCGCGAAGAGGTCGGCGTCGACGACCGAACAAAACCACTTCTCCCCACTGATTCGCCACGCTCCGGGGATCTCCGAATCCTCCAGGGCAATCGTCGTATTCGCTCCCACGTCGGAACCGCCCTGGACCTCGGTGAGGAACTGCGAGCCCCGCAGTGCCGTGGCGNNCGCTCAAGGGCGCGTCGCAGACCGAGGGTGCACACGACCGGGCACGCCTGACCGCCTTCCCCGACGTTCGACAACAAGAAGAACAGTCCGGCGAGTTCGAATGCGCCGTCGAATGACAGCGAGGTCCCGAGCATGCCCGAGGCCCACGTGGCGCGCGCCGCGTCATCGTGGGAGGGGTGGAACTCAATCTGCTCCACGCGTTGACCGATCGCGTTGAATGGACGCAACTTCGGGAACTCCCGGTTTCGTTCGGCGACTTCGACGGCTCCGTCGATCTCCGTGGCCACGGTACGACCGAATGCGGCGAGGCGCTGTCGAACGCCATCGGTGAACCGCTCACCCATCCACATCTCCATCGAGAGCGCGAGCTGAGGCGTGGCGTCATAGAAGTTGGTCGATTTCGAAGCTCGCCACTCGGCGAGGTCGTCTCGGCCGGGTTGGGTCACGGTCGCCGCCATCGAAGTCGGTTCATGAGGCAGAGATACCACAGAACGGCGCGGTGCGTCGCTTCAACGCTCGCCACACCCCGTGCGCGGGTAGATTCACTTCCATGAGCGAGTTCACCAACGAGAGCGTCATGGCTATTGAGAGCCTGCTCGACGACGTGGACGGGGCACTCGAACGCCTCCGCCTGGGGACGTATCGCACGTGCCAAATCTGCTCTGCGCCACTCGACAACACCGAGCTCGAGGCGAATCCGTTGCTCGCGCGCTGCGGCGACCACCTCGCACTCGCGTAGCGACGACGACGCCCAGCGCTGGAGCCATCGCGTAGGTCGCTATTTCTTGGTGGCCCAGAAGATTTCGGCGATATCGTCGATCTCCGCGAGGAGCCGATCGGCGACCGTGACGTCATTGGTCTTCTTGGCCTCGCCGGCTGACTTGGTGGCCATCCAGAAGAGGTCGTGGAGGTTCGGGTACTCCTTGAGGTGATCCACCTTGAAGTAGTCCGTCCAGAGCACCCAGAGGTGGTGCTTCACGAGGTCGGCGCGCTCTTCTTTGATGANNAGGTCGCAGTGCGCCGAGACCACCAGTGGCGTGGTTGAAGCGTCGAGCAGGGCGTTGAGGCGATTCAGCAGAGTCATGTCGTGGCCTTTCCAATCGACGCGCTCAGTTGTCGAACGCGCACTCTCTGCAGGTTAGCCACGGCGTCGCTGTATCGTTTCGCCGTGAAGGTGTTCCCCGACTTCTTGGTTCGACGGCTCCTGATTGAGGGTTCGTCGATGGAGCCGACGTTTCAGGCCGGCGATCGACTGACGGCGCTGCGGCGCTGGCGCCGGGTACGAGTAGGTGACGTCGTGGTCTTGCGCGATCCCCGGGACCACCAGCGCTGGATCATCAAGCGCTGTGTGGCGAAGGTCGGCCCGTCCATCGACGTGCGTGGTGACAACCCCGCTGCCTCAACGGACTCGCGCGAGTTCGGACCCGTTCGAGACCGCGACGTCATCTACCTGGTGCTGGCGTCGTCGCGATGAGACGAGCGAGGCGCCGCGCTCTCCATTTCACCTGACTGCGCCAGAATTTAGCCCGTCAGTTGCTAGGCGGTGACCGTTAGAATTCGCGCATGGCTCGCCTCGCCGTTCTCTCGTATCACACCTCGCCGCTGGCCCAGCCCGGCACGGGCGACGGCGGTGGCATGAACGTCTACGTGCGAGAACTTTCGAGTGCCCTGGCGCGGCTGGGTCACGACGTCGACGTCTACACCCGGCGCGACAATCCGCTCGTGCGCGACGTCGAGTTCGTCGAGCCGGGCTTCCGGGTCCACCACGTGACGGCCGGCCCGGCGAGGACGCTCGATCGAGAGGAACTACAGGAGTACGTGGGCGAGTACACCGATTCGCTCAAGGCCCTCTTTCGTCGCTCGGGGGCGCCGGACGCGATCCACGCGAACTACTGGCTGAGCGGTCTGGCGGGACACCGTCTCAAACACGAGTTGAACATTCCTCTCGTGATGACCTTTCACACGCTCGAGCGAGTGAAGGCCGACACCTTTGAGGCCGAGTCCGACGACCGCGCCTTCCAAGAAGCGGCCATCGTGACCTGCGCCGACGCGGTGCTGGCGAGTTGTGACGTCGAAGCCACCCAGTTCATCCAGCTCTACAACGCCGATCCCGAACGGGTGCACGTCGTGCCCCTCGGCGTGGAGCACGCGTTTTTCGCGCCGGGTTATCGTCCGCAGGCTCGTCGCGCCCTCGGCCTCGCCGACGACGCGACGTTGTTACTCTTCGTCGGTCGCCTCCAAGCCTTAAAGGGCGCCGACCTCGCGCTGGAGACGCTCATTGAGCTTCGACGGCGCGGACGGGTCGCTCGCCTCGCCATCGTCGGTGGACCGTCGGGACCCGACGGCAAGGCCACCCTTCGCGACCTGCACCGACGGGTGGAAGAGGCCGGTGTCATCGACCAGGTCATGTTCGTCGCGCCCCAGTCGCACCGTCTGCTCTCGAGTTGGATGCGCGCGGCGGACGTCACGCTGGTGCCCTCGCGCGCCGAGAGCTTCGGACTCGTAGCCCTCGAGTCGTCGGCCTGCGGCACACCGGTGGTGGCGAGTGACGTTGGGGGACTGACGTCACTGATCGACGAAGGGGAGACCGGCTACCTGGTCGAGGAGCGCGACGCGTCCCACTGGGCCGACGTCGTCGAGCTGGCATTAGACCCCGAGCGCGCGATGGCGCTGTCGAACGCCGCCGTGCTGCGGGCGCGCCGCTACACCTGGCGCCGCGCCGCTCAGTCGCTGGCGGAACTCATCGAACGACTCGCCGCCACGAACCTCGTCCACTGCTAGATGGCACGCGCGCCCCTCACCGACGAGGACGCGGCCACTCGACTCGATGAGACCCTGCGGGAGTGGGCACGCCAGTGGCACGCCAGTTCTTTCGTGGGCGAGATCGAACACCAGCCACTACCCGACGACAAGGGTCACTTCCATTGGTTGATCCGTCTCAAGGGAGAAGAACGCGACGTCATCACGTTGTGGTTATCCCTTCGACAGCGCACGGTCTTCGCGGAGACCGAGGTGATGCCGGCGCCCGAGGAACGTCACCAAGAGCTCTATAAGTTCCTCCTCACGAAGAACCACGAGTTACGCGAACTGCACTTGGCGATCGGCCCGGAAGACGGCATCTATCTCGTGGCGCAGATTCCTTACCCGGAACTCACCGTNNATGTCGATGGGCCTCGCCTCGGTGTATCGACGTCGAAGGTCTCGTTAAGCGACCTTGTAGCGTTAGGTGGTGGCCCAGAAACTCATCATCGTGGGCGGCGGTCGCATGGGATCGGCCCTCGCCGAAGGGCTTCTCGCGGCGTCGTGGTGTGCGCCCAGCGATTTGGCGATCCTGGAGTCGGTTCTCGAGACGCGCGCGGCGCTGGAGGGTCGATTTGCGGGCGTCAAGGTCCTGGCGGGCATCGAGTTCGCCGAGGTGGGAGCGGACACTGGCGCGGTGCTCTGCGTCAAACCCGACCACGCCGAAGGTGCCGCGCGACTCGTTGGGGCGGTGGGGATCACGCGGCTGCTCTCGGTGGTCGCCGGGCTGTCGACGGCGCGAATCGAAGCGGTCTTCCCGGGTCCCGTCGCGGTCATACGTTCGATGCCCAATACGCCAGTCCTCGTGCGCCGTGGCGCGAGCGCGATTGCGGGGGGCTCGCACGTGACGAGTGCCGACCTCGAGTGGGCCGAGAGCATTCTCGGGTCCGTGGGCAGCGTGGTGCGCGTCACCGAGCGCCACCTCGACGCGGTGACCGGACTCTCGGGTTCGATGCCCGCGTATCTCTACCTCGTCGTCGAGTCACTCATCGAAGCGGGCGTCCACCAAGGACTCTCGCGTGAGGTGGCGCGACAACTCGTCGTCGACACCTTTGAGGGATCCGCGGCACTGTTGAGCGCGACCGGTGACTCGCCGGAAGAGTTGCGCGCACAGGTCACCTCACCGGGTGGCACGACGGCCGCCGGACTACGGATCCTTGAATCGCGGGCCGTTCGCGCCGCATTTCTGGACGCGGTCGCCGCCGCCGCCGAACGCAGCCGTCAGTTAGGTCGTTAAAGGGCCCGGCACTATCGTTGGGAGATGGCGACGCCGCGTCTTCGATCGAAGAAGCTCTCCGAACCGACCATCGCGCGCCTACCGGTCTACCAGCGCATCGCCGAGGGCTGGCTCAATCGCGGCGACCTCAAGATCGACTCACGTCAGATCGGTGAACTCGCGGGGGTCACCGCGACGACCGTGCGCCGCGATCTGGCGGGACTCGGTTCTTTCGGTACCCGGGGCGCCGGCTATGACGTCAAGGTCCTCATCGAACGCATCGCCGAGGCCCTCGGTCACGACCGCCTCTACGACGTGGTCGTCCTCGGCATCGGCAACCTCGGGCGGGCGCTCGTGAACTCGTCGAACTTCTTGATCCGTGGCGCTCGACTCGTCGCGCTCTACGACACCGATCCCAACTTGATCGGTCACGAGATCGCGGGACTCGTCGTGCAGCCACTCAGCGACCCGATCCCCGCGGCCACGGTCGCGGTCATCTGCACCCCGGCCGACGCGGCCCAGGACGTCACCGATCTGATCGTCGCGGCCGACATCCACGCCATTTTGAACTTCGCGCCGCAGGTTCTCACCGTGCCCCTCGGCACCGCCGTGCACTACGTCGACTTCTCCATCGAGCTGCAGATCTTGATGTACCACCTAAATAACGGCACCGGGCCGCTCGGTGGGGGACTGCTGCACTCTCTGGGCATCGCGAGCACGAATCCACTGCGGGTCTCGTAGCATGACAGGGACCGCGGAGGCGCAGTGGCACTGATTTCAGT
>PLER01000080.1 GCA_003136495.1 Acidimicrobiaceae bacterium | reverse complement strand
GTCGACGTCGAGTTGCTGCGCACCATCGCCGAGGAGTTCGCCGCCGAGGCGAAGTCCTTAGAGGCCCAGATCCAAGAGGTCGCCGGTCACGAGTTCAAGGTAAATTCACCCCAGCAACTCCAGGGCGTCCTCTTCGACGAACTCGGCCTCACCGCCGTGAAGAAGATCAAGTCCGGGTACTCGACGGACGCCGGGAGCCTCGAAGCGATCGCCGACGAGCACGAGATCGTGCCGTTGATCTTGCGATATCGAGAAGTGGAGAAGCTGCGCAGCACCTACGGGTCGCCACTCATCGATTCGGTCGGCCCGGACGGACGCATTCACGCACGGTTCTCCCAAGTCGTCGCGCGCACGGGTCGCCTCTCTTCGGACAACCCCAATCTCCACAACATCCCCGTCCGCTCGGTCGACGGCCGTCGACTGCGCTACGCCTTCGTCCCCACCGACGGCTGGCTGATGGCGGTGTCGGACTACAACCAGATCGAACTGCGCATCTTGGCGCACCTCTCCCAGGACCAGGGACTCCTCGCGGCCTTCGCCAGTCAAGAGGACGTACACCGCACGATCGCCGCCTCGGTCTTTGGCGTCACGTCCAGTGAGGTGACCCACGAACAGCGCGAACGCGCGAAGGCCGTCTCCTACGGTCTCGCCTACGGGATGGAGGCCTACGGCCTCTCCCAACGCTTGGGCATCCCGGTGGCGTCGGCGAAGGAGATCATGAACCGGTACTTCGAAGGGTTCCCGAGCCTGCGCGCCTACCTCGACGACGTCATCAAAGAAGCCCGCAACCAGGGTTTCTCGCGCACGGAATTCGGCCGGATCCGACCCTTTCCCGAACTCGCCACCGCCGTCGGTCCCCAGCGCCAGGCGGCCGAGCGCCAGGCAATGAACGCCGGAATCCAGGGCCTCGCCGCGGACATCTTCAAGTCGGGACTCGTGCGCCTCGACCACCAACTCAGCGCCGCCGGCCTTCGGGCACGACTCATCCTCCAGGTTCACGACGAGGTGCTCGTCGAGGCGCCACCCGAGGAACAGCCAACGGTGAGCGCCATCATCCTCGACGCGCTGACCCACGCCGCCAACCTCAGCGTGCCGCTCGAGGTCTCACTCAATTGGGGCGAGAACTGGGCGGCCGCCAAGGGTTGAATCGACGCGAACCTTCGACGCGGGTCTGATCCTCGCTCGTCGCCACCAACGACCAACGAGCGCCGTCTCGCGGCGTCAGGCCGGGAAGAACTTCCAGTGCCCCTCGGTGATCACCTCGACGTTCCCGTCGACGACTTTGATGGCGGTCTGGTCGTCGATCGCGTAGGCCGGCACGGAAAGGTCGTCGGCCCAGCGTTCGGCGTCGGCGAGCGTGTTCTCCGGTAGGTCGGGATGGTCCAGGTGCGGAAAGATCGCGAAGTCCACCACGCCCAGCGCACGGTCCCCACCCGCTGGTGGTCGCCAGCCCACAAAGTCCTCTCCGATCAGCGGGGCCATGACCATGCTCCCGGCGCTCAGGCCCACCCAGACGAGCGCCGGCAAGGTCGCGAGCACCTCGGCCAGGCCGGATTCGCGCATCCAGTGGGCGAGGTACAACGCGTCGCCACCGTTGACCAGCACGACGTCGCTCGCCTGCACCCAGGAGACCCACCGATCCCGCTCGAGGCTGGGCAGCGCGGTCAGTTCGAGCACGCCCAGTGACTTCCACCCGAGTTCGCACATCGGGGTCGTCGCGTGACCAGTGATGAAGCGCCACGCTCCGGCCGCCCCATTGGGATTGGCGTACCCGGCCGTGGGAATGCACAACGCGTCGCACTCGTCGATCGGTTTGCCCAGCAGGTCAATCAAGGCGGCCTTGATGCTCGCGTTCTTGACGCCGGCCGACGTGAGTAGGAGTTTCACGACGCGTGCCCCTGTCTACGAACTAACTCTCGACGATGGTACCGTGAGGTCCTTTTTGGGGCTGGAGGGTCCGAGTGGTAGGGTGGATGGCTGGGTTAACACCGGAAACCCAGCCCCGTCGCCTAGTCAGACCCCGGTGTGGTCACACGAAAGATTCACATGTCGGACGGCACCAGCCTCCTCTCCACCCAGCAGATGGGCACCTTTGATGAAAACGGCGTCTACCTCCCGCGCGTCATCACCGAAGACGACTTAGTCGGCACGGACCTCACCGCCCTCGTTGGTGACAGCGTCCTCGAGTTCGAAGACGGCGACCTGGTCGTCGGCACCGTGGTGAAGATCGACCACGACGAGGTCCTCTTAGATATCGGCTTTAAGTCCGAGGGCGTGATCCCCAGTCGCGAGCTCTCCATCCGAAACGACGTCGACCCCAGCGAGATCGTCTCGATGGGTGAGCGCGTCGAGTGCCTCGTCCTTCAAAAAGAGGACAAGGAGGGCCGACTGGTCCTCTCGAAGAAGCGCGCCCAGTACGAAAAGGCCTGGGCCAACATCGAAGAGCTCAAGAACCGCGACGAGGTCGTCAAGGGCGTCGTCATCGAGGTCGTCAAGGGCGGACTCATCGTGGACATCGGCCTGCGCGGGTTCTTGCCCGCGTCCCTGGTGGAACTGCGTCGCGTGCGCGAGCTCCAGCCCTACATCGGCAAGACCGTCGAGGCGAAGATCATCGAACTCGACCGCAACCGCAACAACGTCGTGCTCTCGCGTCGGGCCTGGCTCGAAGAGACTCAGAAGGAACAGCGCGGCGACTTCCTCTCGAACCTCAAGCCCGGCGAGCGGCGCCACGGCGTCATCTCCTCGGTGGTGAACTTCGGTGCCTTCGTCGACCTCGGCGGGATGGACGGACTCATCCACGTCTCGGAGCTCTCCTGGAAGCACATCGACCACCCGAGTCAGGTGGTCGCGGTCGGCGACGAGGTCGACGTCGAGGTGTTGGACGTCGACTTCTCCAAAGAGCGCATCTCGCTGTCGTTAAAGGCCACCCAGTCCGACCCGTGGCAGGTCTTCGCCGACAGCCACGCCGTCGACCAGTTGGTCTACGGCCGCGTCACCAAGTTGGTGCCCTTCGGCGCCTTCATCCAGGTCGGCGAGGGCATCGAGGGTCTCGTGCACATCTCCGAGATGGCCGCGCACCACGTGGAGTCGCCCGACCAGGTCGTGACGGCGGGCGAAGAGCTCTGGGTCAAGATCATCGAACTCGACACCGCGCGTCGTCGCATCTCGCTCTCGATCAA
>PLER01000034.1 GCA_003136495.1 Acidimicrobiaceae bacterium | reverse complement strand
GTTTCGCCAGTCACATCCACCGCATCCAACAGATCGCCGACGTCGCCCACGAGACCAAGCGCAAGATCGCCTTCATGGGTCGCTCGATGGAAGTGAACGTGAAACTGGCCCGAAAGTTGCATCTCTTGCGGGTGGACAGCGCCGATCTGATCGACGTCGAGAACATCAGCCGCTTCCCACCGGGCGAGGTGTGCGTGATCTGCACCGGGAGCCAGGGCGAGCCGCTCGCGGTGCTCTCGAAACTCTCCCGCGGGGACGCGCGCAACTTCAAGGTCGGAGCCGACGACACGGTGATACTGAGTTCCCACCCGATCCCCGGCAACGAGTGGTCGGTCGGACGGGTGATCGACGACCTGCACCGCGAGGCGACCGAAGTGATCGACTCGGGCCAAGAACACGTCCACGCCTCGGGTCACGCGCGCCAGGGCGAACTACGGACGTTCCAACAACTCCTTCGTCCTCAGAACTTCGTGCCGGTCCACGGTGAGTATCGGCACATGGTGCACCACGCCGAACTGGCCGTGTCGATGGGGCTCAGCCCCAAGCACGTGTTGATCTGTGAGGACGGCGACCAGATCGAAGTGGCCGAGAAGGGGATCCGTCGCGCCGGCAAAGTACCGGCCGGCTTTCACTACATCGACGGCAGCTCGAGTGACCTGGACGAGCGTCCCTTAGAAGAGCGCCGCATGCTCGCCGAGTACGGCGTCATCTTGATCTCGGCCGGGGTCGACAAGAGAACCGCCACCATCGCTCAAGCGGTGGCCGTGTCGGCGAGGGGTTGGTTCGAGGGCGCGAGCGACGCGGAGCTGCTCGTGAACTTGAAGACGGCCGTACGCACCGCGTTACAAGAAGCGCTCGCCGAGGGCAACCTCGACCCGGACTCTCTGTCGAAGGTCGTCCAACGCGCCGCCGGGCGCCTGCTCGGCCAACGCTACCGGCGCCAGCCCGTCATCTTGCCGGCGGTCGTCGTCCTCTAATCCTCTTTGACCGGCTCGCCGTGGTCGGCGTTTGAAAGCCCCTCTCGCCAGAAGGCCTTGTGGCTGATCTGTTCGGGCGCGAGTCCCCGGTCGAGCAGGGCGCTCTGAAGGACGCGTGCGACGTGGAACTCACCGAAGACGTAGGCGTGGCCGAGGTCCGGGGGCAGCGCGAAGGCGGCCAGTCCGCTGAGTAGCCCCGCGGGGTCACTGAGGGCTCGACCCTTTCGGTCGACGAAGATGCCGGTCACGCCAAGGCCCTCGTCGAACGTCGCCGACAGCGCGTCGTCGGCGGCGTCGATCTCGACGATGAAGATCGCCCGGCCGGGCACCTCGATGCTCTGGGCCAGGCGGTAGAAGGAGGCGAAGCCGCTGGCGTCGCCGATGAAGAGGTGCCAGTCGGCGACGGGGTCTAAGAAGATCTTGCCGCGAGGTCCGATCACGTCGATCTCACTGCCGGGAGCGGCCGTCGTCACCCACGTGCTGCCCGGACCTACGTGGTCGACCGTCAGCCAGAGCGTGAGGGTGTCATTCGCCGCGTCGACGTCGCGCACGCTATAGCGGCGACGAACGAAGCGACCGGCTTCGTCCTCGAAGCGCAACATGACGTCACTTCCCGGTGCGCCCGCGAGGGTCGTCGCCGGGCCCCGAAGGACGACCTCGTGCACCGAGGTGGAGAGCGACGTCGTCGTGACGACCTCACAGATGGCCGCGGTCGCGTGCAGGCGTTCGGCGAGTTGGAGCGATGAAGCGTCGGGTTCGTGGGTCACGGCTTCAGCCTACGAGGAGCGCATCAGAACCAACGCTCGACGCATCAACCGCGCTCAAAGAGCGACACCGTATGGGCGTCGATGGCCGCTTCGATCTCGTCGAGCTGGGTCACGCTCGTCGCGTCGACCCGGCGCAGCAGTCTCGGCTCGGCGGTCGCCTGGTCGAGGGCGCCGCGGGCGTGAGCGACCGCGCGCAACGCGTTGCGGCGCAGCGTGTTTCGTCGCATGGGGTCGTCACTGGGCGCCTCGTGCTCGTAGGTCCTAGCGGCGTCACGCGCTCGCCGCAACTGCTGGGCCGGTCGCAGTGACGGCGCGGTGGACCAGAGCACCAGGTCGAGCGTCAAGACGATGGCCGCGGCCAAGGCGGTGTCGATGATGCGCGGCACGAAGAGGTACTTCTCGCTCCCGAGGAGACCGAGAAAGACGAAGACGATCGGCGTGAAGGCCATCACCGCGAGTACGTGACTTCGTCGCGCCGCCCACGGGGTCACCGCGGCCATGAGACAACTCAGCACGATCAACGAGGGCAGTGAGTTCCCGGTCCACGAGACGAAGGCCGCGATACCCACGCCCACGACGGTGCCGGCGGTGCGCGCGAGGGCGCGCGTGATGACCGGACCGAGGTCGGGGCGCAGGATGAATGCGACGCTGAGCGGCAGCCAGAAACCGTGGGGACCGTCCAGCGCGTCGGCGACGAGCGTCCCCGAGACGACCGCCACGGTAAGGATCATCGCGAAGCGGCATCGCTCGAGGATGGGTACGCGCCGATGCGACGAGCGTCGCACGCCGATGCGCGGCGCGAGGGCGCGTTGTTTCGTCGCCTCGCTGAGGGTCATCGCCTCGGTCACGCGCCCGTCGACGCCGTCGACGTGTTGGAAGAGGACCGGGAGGTCGGCCAACAACGCCACCGCCGCGACGCCGCTTCGAGCGCGCAGCGTGTCGGCGACGTTGCGTAACGCCGTCGCCACTGACGGGTCGACCAGAAGTCCCTTGCCCTCTAAGAACGACACGACTTCACCAGTGCGCAGGGCGACGACGAGGCACTCTCGCAGGGCGACTTCCTCCTCGTTGTCGCGTCGCAAGGGTCGAGTGCCCACCACGTCCTGGGCGCCGTCGAGGGTGACGATGGCCGTGGCCCTCAGACGGTAGAACTCCGCGGTGCCGAGCGCACCGACGAGCGTCGCCAACTGGTCGTACGCGTTCGCCAAGAAGACCCGTTGGTTGGAGAGGCGACCGCGACGATCGGTGAGCGCCGCGACCGCGTACACCCAGAGGGCACCGCACGTCACGCACAGCGTCGACTGCCACACCTTGCCGGTGAACTCCAGTCCGGCGCCCATGATGGTGCCGATGAGGAGGTAGGCGCCCTGGGTCGCACGGTCCGACGCCTCGATGAATCCCGCGACGAGAGCGACCACGGCGAAAAGGAGGAGCAGGGACCACTCCGAGCCCGCCCGGTTGACGACGGTCGCACCGAGGGCGACGCCCACCCCGGCGGCCACGGCCACGCCCAAGAGCCGAGGTCCGCGCACCTCCCACTCGTCCAAGCCGTCTTGGCTGATCGCCCACAGCGCGCCGATGGCGAAGACGATGGCGTAGAGGCGCTGGTTGATCACGACGCCGACCAGTAGCGGCACGGAGAGACAGAACGCCGCGCGAATCGAGAGTCGAAGACGGGGCGAACGCAGGGAGAGGCGTCGCGGCGCCGCGCTCAAGGACTCACCGCGGTCGAAGCGTCTCGCGTCGTGAGCGCCGCAGACGGTCGGTGGCACGACGGGTGGTTCGGTGTCTTCCCACGTTGCGCCACCACGCAGAGAATTCTACGGCCGGGTCTGTTTCCGGGCGGTAAAAGGAAGAAAGCCCCGAAGAAGCTCGAGTTCGCGCGTTGTCTCGGTCTCGATTGGCCCTGATTTTGAGAGGTTCGTTAGTAAGTTAGGTGGTTGTGGCAACTGCGCGACACCAAAAAAAGCCCGTCAAGAAGACGGCCGCGCGCTCGAAGGGCTCGGGGGCCGGTTCCGAGGAGCCGAACGTCTTCCAACGTCACCAACGAGACCTGTGGATCGTGGCGCTGGTCGTCGTGGGGCTCTTCGTGGTGCTTGCTGAAGCGGGGGCCCTTGGCCCCGTCGGACACGCAATCTCCAAAGGGCTCTCCGATCTCCTCGGCGTCGGTCGTTTCGCGCTAGCCGTCATTTTGCTGGGCCTGGGCGTCGCGCTCGTCTGGGGGAAGATCGAATTTGATCGAGCCCGAGTGGGGTGGGGTGTGGCACTCGGTCTCGTCGCCATCAGCGGCGTCGCCGACCTCGCCGGAGGCCGGCCGGGCGTGCACGCGACCACCCACGTCCTCGCGCACGCGGGCGGGTGGCTCGGTGTGGGTTCCGGTGGTGAGTTGGCGAAGGCTCTCGGCGTCGCGGGCGCGCTCGTGGTGCTCCTCGCGCTGTTGCTCGTCGCCGCCATGGTGACCACCAGCATCGGACTTCGCGCGTTACTCGTCGGAAGTGGTGCCTTCTTCCGCGCCGTCGGCCGAGTGCTCTCACGGTGGTGGGTCGCGCGACCTCGTCGTGACGAGAGCGAGGAAGAGACGGCCACCATCATCCCGATGCCCGCTCGGTCGCGACGAATCGTCGACGAGGACGTCGAGGCCTTCGACGATGAGGCGTACGAAGAAGAAGAAGAGGAAGAAGAGGAGGAGGAAGAGGAAGAGGAAGTGGACGAGGAGTACGAGGAAGAGGACGACGAGCTCGGCTACGAGGAGGACGAGGAGGTCCGCGTACCGATTCCCTACGTGGCGCTCCCGAGCGCCTGGGAACTCCCGTCGATCTCGCTGCTGCAGCGCACGCGCGACCAGCGACTCGATCGCGCCCTCACTGACGCTGCGGGCGAGGAGCTCGTCGACGCGTTGGCCGCCCACGGTGTCGAGACGACGCTGATCGGCTACACCGTGGGACCGACGGTCACCCGCTTCGAATTAGAGCTCGGCCCCGGCGTGAAGGTCGCCCGCGTGACCTCGCTCAACAAAGACATCGCCTACGCCATGGCCTCTCCGGACGTACGAATCCTCGCGCCGATCCCGGGCCGCTCGGCGATCGGCGTCGAGGTGCCCAATCGCCAACGCTCCCTCGTGGCGCTCGGGGACCTGCTCGCGTCCGATGAGTCCATCGCGGCCACTCACCCGCTCGACGTGCCGATCGGTCGTGACATCGCGGGTCGCACCGTCGTCGTCAACCTCGGCGAGATGCCCCACGTACTGATCTCGGGGGCGACCGGCGCGGGCAAGAGCTCCGCCATCAACTCACTGATCACCGCGCTGATCATGCGCGACACGCCCGAGCAGCTACGCCTCTTGCTCATCGACCCCAAACGCGTCGAGATGGGCCAGTACAACGATCTGCCCCACCTGCTCGCCCCCGTGGTGGTCGACCCGAAGAAGGCCGCCGGGGCGCTCAATTGGGCCGTGCGCGAGATGGAGCGGCGCTACGACCTCCTGGCCGAGAGCGGCGCCCGCGACATCACCAGCTATCAGTTGATGATCGCGCGCGGCGAGCTCGTGCCCGAGGCGACCTCGCGCGAACTCGTGGCCGAGGCCTTCGAGCGCGCGACCGGTCTGCCCTCGGACCTAGAAGGTGCTCCTGGGCCCGAGGAGCTGCCCTACATCGTCATCGTCGTCGATGAGTTGAACGACTTGATGATGGTCGCGGCGCGCGACGTGGAAGAGTCCGTGGTGCGCATCGCCCAGATGGCGCGGGCCGTCGGTATCCACCTCGTCCTCGCCACGCAGCGACCGAGCGTCGACGTCATCACCGGCGTCATCAAAGCCAACGTTCCGAGCCGCATGGCCTTCGCCGTGTCGTCGTTGGCCGACAGTCGCGTGATCTTGGACCAAGCGGGCGCCGAACGGCTCATCGGTAAAGGTGACATGTTGCTCGTGACGGCATCGAGCAACATCGCGCGCCGACTGCAGTCGCCGTGGGTCTCTGAAGAAGAGGTGCGTCGCGTGGTCGACGCCTGGCGAGCGCAGGGTGGTCGCACCGAGACGGTGGTCGCGCTGGATACACCCTCGCGCAGCAGTTCCTCCGGTGGAGGATCGGGCGACGACGACGACGAGATCTTGCGCAAGGCTCGCGACCTCGTGATCTCCACGCAAACCGGATCCACCTCGATGCTGCAGCGAAAACTGCGTGTCGGATTCGCGCGAGCGGGACGAATCATGGATCAACTTGAAGAAGAGCACGTCGTCGCACCCGGCGACGGTTCGAAGTCGCGCAAGGTCCTGGTCTCTCGCGAAGAGTACGAACAACAGTCTTCGTTGTAGCCAGTGTCACGATCGCGCTCTCGCACACGTCGGCCGACCCTGCGCGGTCTCTTCACCCGCTTCGTCGCGATTCTCCTGGGCGCGATCGTCGCCGCGGCGCTCATCGTGGGCATCCAGGTCCCCTTGCTCCATCCGCGTTCGCTGACCCACGTGACCTTCACCACCATCGACGTCACGTCGACTCAACCGCTCGAGTGGCCGAAGGTCGGCTCGGCCGCCCTCGACATCCCCTCCCTCGGGGTGCTCGACGGTCACGACGTCGCGGTCGTGCCGGTGGCGAGCCTGACCAAGATGATGACCGCCTACGTGACGTTACGGCACCTACCCCTCGGCATAGGTCAGAGCGGCCCGTGTCACGTCGTCACCGAAGCCGACGTCGCGACCTACGAGGAGATGTCGGGCATCGACGAATCGAGCGTGCCCGTCACCGAGGGCGAGCAGCTCTGCGAGTTCGACCTCTTAGACGGCCTGCTCGTCCACTCGGCGGGCAACTACGCCGTGATGCTCGCCAATATGGTGGCGGGCTCCAACGTCGCGTTCGTCGCCGAGATGAACGAAGAGGCGACGGCGCTCGGGCTCACGGGGACCTCCTACGCCGACGTCACCGGCTACTCGCCGCTGTCGGTCTCCACGGCCACCGATCAGGCGCGACTCGCGGCGTTGCTGATGCGCTCACCGTTAGTGCGATCGATCGTGATCCAAACGAGCGTCACGTTGCCCTACGCGGGCGTCGAGTCGTCCTTCACCCCCGACGTGGGCATCGACAACGTCATCGGGGTCAAGTCGGGGCGGACGCTGCAAGCGGGTGGGTGCGACGTGATGGCCATGAAATTTCTCGAAGGCTCGACGACGCACGTGCTCTACGCCGTGGTGCTCGGACAAGAAGGCGGCGACCTCTTGGGGCCGGCCGGTGAGGCGGCCTTGGCGTTGGCGAACTCCGCGGTGGCGAACCGGTTGCACTACACGATTCCCCGGGACCGGTCGCTCGGGGAGATCTCCTGGGGCCCTCGCCACGTCGCCTTCGGCGTCACGAGTTCACACGAACTGTGGTGGTGGCCGGCGCGCGGTCGACTCCGCGTGCGTCTGCACGTGCGCACCTTTACCTCACCCATTCGTCGTGACGAGATCGTCGGCACGCTCTACGTGCGCGGGGCGGTTCGAGCGACGTTCCGGCTGCGCGCACTCGGTGCGCTCTCCCCGCCGACGTTGCTCGAGCGCCTACGCTGACGTGATGTTTGCGCGTGCCCCGGCGAGTTCGGCCAACCTCGGACCGGGCTTTGACACCCTCGCCGTCGCGCTCTCGCTCTACGTGGAAGTGACCCTAGAGCTTGCCGACGAGTTGAGCATCGTGAGCGAGGGGTGCGGTGGGGGACGATTCGACGACGAGCGACACCTCGGGGTGCGCGTCGCCGCGGGCGTGCTCGGCCACACCAACTTCGCCATGCGCGTGACCTCCACGATCCCCCTCGCGCGCGGACTCGGCTCGTCGGCGGCCCTGGCGGTCGCGGCCGCCGCGGCGGCCGGCGCGCGCGAGCCCCTGGCGATCGCCGCGGCCCTCGACGGCCACGGCGAGAACGCCGCAGCGTCGACCTTGGGTGGTCTCGTGGTCGCCCAGTTCTCCCCGCGCGATGGCGTGGTGGCGCGATCGTTGCCGCTCGACGACGCGTGGCGCTTCGTCGTGGTGGTGCCCGAGACCGAACTCTCCACCGCCGACGCACGGCGCGTGTTACCGAGCGAGGTGCCCTTCGCGGACGCGGTGGCGAACCTGAACGCCATGGGACTACTGATCGCGGGGCTGGGTAATCACCACGAGTTTGTGGCCTCGTCAATGAACGACGCACTCCATCAGCCGCATCGCAACGGGCTCCTCGAGTACGCCGAGGGACTGCTCGCTCGGCTGCGCGAGAGTGGTGCCGCCGCCTCGAGTTGGTCGGGGGCCGGACCGACGATGCTCGGTCTCGTCACCGATTCGACGGCGGACGCGGTGGCGACGGCGGCGAAGGAGTTCTTGCACAGCCACGCCATCGCCGGTGAAGTGTTGGTGCTCGACGCGGACCGCGTCGGGCTGGTCACGCGTTGAGCCCAGGCGGGAACGAGCCGCTCAGTCGAAGCCTCGGCGGGGCCGGCTTCATGGTGCTCGGGGCGGTGTTGATCCAGTGGTCCGCGGCGGTCGTCACGCGGGTCTTCCCCGTCATCGGTCCCTCGGCGACCAGTGCGTGGCGGTTTCTTCTCGGGGCCATTGTCTTGTTGGTCGTGGCACGACCGGCGGTGCGCCACTGGAACCGTCGTCAGTGGCTCGGGGCCGTAGCCCTCGGCGCGTCGACGGCTTTTATGAATCAGTGTTTCTATCACGCCATCGCGCGCATTCCGCTGGGCAGTGCGGTCGCCATTGAGTTCCTTGGACCGTTCTGCGTGGCGGCGCTCGGTCGCCGGACACCGCGCCACTTGGCTCTGGTGGCGCTGGCCGGCCTCGGGGTGCTCGCGCTCACTCGGCCGGGGAGCGGTCTTGAGGTGACGGGCGTCCTGTTCGCCGCCGGCGCGGGGCTGGGCTGGGCGCTCTACGTCTTCGCGGCGCACCGCGTGGGTGCGACGACGCCGGGTTTCGAGGGCCTCGCGGTGTCGATGTCGGTCGCGGCGGTCTTGACGCTGCCCTGGTCGCTCGCAACGAGCGCGACCGTGGTGAGCCACCCGGGCACCTTGGGTCGACTGGCCATCGTCGCATTGATGGCGATCGTGCTCGGTTTCGGTGCCGAACTCGAAGGGCTGCGACGCCTGAAGCCGGCCGTCGCGGGCGTGTTGATGGCGAGTGACCCGGCGGTGGCGTTCTTCATCGGCTGGCTGTTGTTGAGCCAACGGGTCCACGGTTGGGACCTGGTGGGCCTCGCCTGCGTGATCGCCGCGGGCATCGGGGTCACCTACGGCGTCGGGGTGAGCGAGAGCGAACTCGCTCAGTAGGCTTGAACGGTGTCAGAGCCCCAGTCGTTCACCATTCGCACCTTTGGTTGCCAGATGAACGAACACGACTCCGAACGCCTCGCGGGGCTCCTGGTCGCGGACGGGCTCGTGCCCGCCGCTCGCGAGGAAGAGGCCGACGTCATCGTCTTTAACACCTGCACGATCCGCGAGAACGCCGACCTCAAGCTCTACAGCGCGCTCGGACAGCTCAAGGCTCTAAAGGAGCAGCGACCCGAACTGCGCATCGCGGTCGGCGGGTGCATGGCGCAAAAGGACCGTGGGACCATCATGGAGCGCGCCAACTGGGTCGACGTGGTCTTTGGCACCCACAACCTGGCGGCCGCCCCGTCCCTGCTGCGTCGAAGTCTGCTCGAAGGACCCCTGGTCGAAGTTCTTGACGCGCCAGATCCGATCACCAGTCGCGACATGGCGCCCGCGCTCTACGCCGTACGCGAGTTGCCCTTCGCCGCGTGGATGACCATCCAGACGGGCTGTGACAACACGTGCGCCTACTGCATCGTGCCGAGCGTGCGCGGCGGCGAGATCAGCCGTCCCTTAGAGGACCTCATCGCCGAGGCGACGATGCTCGCGGACGCGGGCGTCACCGAGATCACGGTCCTCGGACAGAACGTCAACTCCTACGGCCGCGACATCACCGGGCGCGGTCCACTCTTCGACCAACTGCTGCGCGCCCTCGGCGACGTGTCGGGTCTCGAACGGGTCCGCTTCACGAGTCCGCACCCGAAGGACCTCCGTCCCGAGACGATCGCGGCGATGGCCGAGACGCCGAATGTCTGTAACCAACTGCACCTGCCGCTGCAGTCCGGTTCAAATCGCGTGTTGCAGGCGATGCGTCGCGGGTACCGGGTCGAGCGCTACGTCGAGAAGCTCGAAGCGGCCCGCGCGGCGATCCCCGACCTCGCGGTCACGACCGACCTGATCGTGGGCTTTCCCGGCGAGAGTGACGCCGAGTTCGACGAGACCCTGGCCGTGGTGGCGGCGTGCGAGTTCGACCTCGCCTACACCTTCATCTTCTCGCCGCGCGAAGGAACCCGCGCGGCCACGATGACCGAGGACTTCGTCGGCAGCGACGTCATCAAGGCACGCTTCGAGCGCTTGAAGGAGGTCACCGACCGTTCGGCGTTGCGTCGTCACGCGGCCCGCGTCGGTCGTCTCGAGGAGGTCCTCGTCGAGGGTCCCTCGCGCCGCAACGAGGCCATGTTGTCCGGTCGCACTCGACAGGGCAAGCTCATCCACTTTCCCGTGACCGACCACCCGGTGCGCGCCGGGTCGCTCGTCACGGCGGAGGTGACCTACGGCGCGCCGTACTACCTGCTCGGTGAGCTGCGCGAGGTCCTGCGCGCCCCCCGCCACAAGATTCGCGTGCCGCTCCTCGCCACTCGATGACCCGCGGTCCCGCCGTCGCGGTCGTCGGACCGACGGCGTCGGGCAAGTCGGCCCTCGCCCACGCCGTGGCCCTCGGAAGTGACGGCGCGATCGAGATCCTCAGCGTCGACGCCATGGGCGTCTATCGCGGCATGGACTTAGCGACCGCCAAGCCCACCGCGAGCGAACGCGCCGAGGTGTCCTATCATCTGCTCGACCTGGTCGGGCCCGAGGAGGAGTTCACGGTCGCCGAGTTCCAACGCGTCGCGCGAGACGCGGCCGCGACCGTGTGGGCGAGGGGACACCAGGTGCTCTACGTCGGGGGCACGGGGCTCTACTTTCGCGCGGTCGTCGACGACCTGGAGATCCCCGGTCGCTACCCCGAGGTCCGTCGCGAGCTCGAAGTGCGCGCGGAGGCCGACTTGGCGTCGCTGTACAGCGAGCTCAGCGAACTCGATCCGCTGGCGGCGAGCCGCATCGAGGCGAGCAACCAACGCCGCGTCGTGCGCGCGCTCGAGGTGACCCTCGGTGCCCAGCGACCGTTCTCCTCCTTCGGCGAGGGTCTCCTCACCTACGGCTCGACGGCCGTCACCCAGGTGGGGCTCGAGGTGGAGATGTCGGTGCTCGATGAGCGAATCGAGCGGCGCTTTCACGCCTGGATGGAGGCGGGACTGCTCGAAGAGGTCGTGGGTCTCGCGAACACGGCGGGGGGCATCGGGCGCACCGCGCGCCAGGCGGTCGGCTACAAGGAGCTCTTGCGACACGTGGAAGAGGGCGCGCCACTGGAGGCCTGCGTAGAAGAAGCGATCACCCAGAGTCGTCGGTTGGCTCGACGTCAACGTTCGTGGTTCCGCCGTGACCCGCGCGTCGAGTGGTTTGAGGACCCCGCCGCGGCGAAAGAGCGCATCCTCGACGTGCTGAATGACGACGAGGGCTTCGTGAGAGACTGAGATGGTGACAGTTCGTCGACTTCAAAAGTGGCACGGTGCGGGGAACGACTTCCTCGTCGACGTCTGTGATCCGGGCGAAGGGGAGTGGTGGACCCGGTCGCGAGCGCGCGCGGTGTGCCACCGCACGACGGGCGTGGGCGCCGACGGTCTGCTCGTCGCGACGCTGACCTCGCCGGTCACCATGGTGCTCTTCAACTCAGATGGATCGACCGCCGAGATGACCGGGAACGGGATTCGCTGTCTCGCCGCGGCCGTTCGACGCTCCACGAATGCGACGTTCTCGTCGCTCGACGTCGCGACGTTCGCGGGGCTGAGGACGGTGTCGCTCAAGATGGAAGGTGCGGCCGGACACGGCAGCGTGTCGATGGGCGAGGTGACCTTCAGCGACGCCCTGGAGGGAACCCTGGGTGTGGTCAACGTCGGGAACCCGCACGTCGTGGTGAGCGACGAGGTCACCTGGAGCGACGCCCAGCGCGAAGAGCTCGCGGCGAAGTTGGCCGCACAGGCCGGCGGCGCGAACGTCGAGTTCGTGAGCGTGCTCGGGGCGGACCGACTTGGAATCCGAGTCATCGAGCGCGGGGTCGGATGGACGCAGGCCTGTGGGACCGGTTCGGTCGCGGTCGCGGCGCTGGCGCGTCGCGACGGTCACGTCGGCGATGAGGTGACCGTGGAGAACCCGGGTGGCGCCCTCGTGGTCACGTTTGACGCGGAGCGCGTGACGCTCAGTGGCCCCGTGCAGTTCGTCGCGGACGTGGAGTGGCTCGAAGTTTGACCTACGTACCGAACACACTGATTGACCGCACGTTTCGAGAGAAGATCGTGCTGGTGGGCGTGTTGTTCCCCGGGGTACACGCCGAGGAACTCGACCAGCAACTCGACGAGTTGGCGTTGCTCGTCGACACGGCGGGTGCCGACGTCGTCGCCCGCGTCATCCAACGCCGCGACAGCCCCGACCCGGCGACGTTTCTTGGCTCGGGCAAAGTGGACGAGTTGCGCGAGGTCTGTCTGGCGAAGGACGCGGACACGGTCGTGTTCGAATCCAATCTCTCGCCGGCCCAGCAGCGCAACTTAGAGAAGCTCCTCGGTCGCACCGCGATCGACCGCACCGCGGTGATCTTGGACATCTTCGCCCAGAACGCCCGTACCCCCGAAGGTAAGGCCCAGGTCGAACTGGCGCTGCTCCAGTATCGACTTCCTCGGCTTCGCCGCGCCGGTGGCTCGCTCTCGCAACAGGCCGGCGGCATCGGCACGCGGGGCCCGGGCGAGACGCAACTCGAGGTGGATCGACGTCGCTTGGTCCAACGCATCCACCACATCCGTCGAGAACTCAAAGAGATCGACCGCACCCGACAGGTCCAGCGTCAGGGACGAGACCGCGGGCGACACCGTGAGGTGACGCTCGTGGGCTACACGAACGCGGGCAAGTCCTCGATGCTGAACGCCGTCACCGACGCGGGCGTTGACGTCGAAGACCGACTCTTCGTCACGCTCGATCCCCGGACCCGACAGAAGCAGCTCCCCGGTGGTGAGACGGTGCTGTTCACCGACACGGTGGGCTTCATCTCGAATTTGCCGCACGAACTCGTCGAGGCCTTCATGAGCACGCTCAAGTCGGTGCAGTTGGCCGATCTCTTGGTACACGTCGTCGATGGATCGAGCGACCACGCGGAAGAACAGATCGCCGCGGTGCGCGATGTGTTGATCGAGATCGGGGCCGATGAGGTACCCGAGTTGCTGGTCTTTAACAAAGCCGACGTGCCCGGATCGCGGGCGAAGGATCTCGCGAAGCTCTTTGAGGGCAGCGTGTGGGTGTCGGCGAAGACGGGCGAGAACGTGGACGAGATGGTGGCGGTGATCGGTGAGCGACTTCGCTCGCGCGACCGAATCTTGACGCTTCAACTGCCCCTTGACCGTGGCGACCTGTTAGCGGCGGCGCACCGAGAAGGTGACGTGATCGACACCTCGGTCAACGAAGAGGGCGTCTTGATCCACGTCGTCCTCGACGCGGTCGGGGCGGCTCGATTTCGACAGTGGCGCGTGCCGGCGTGAGTTTCGAACCACCGGCCTACCCCTACGAACGCTTAGACGGCCTCAAGCGCATCGCCGAGGTCTTCGAGGGCGGTCCCATCGACTGCTCCATTGGCACACCGATCGACCCGCCGCCTGAGTTCGTCGTCGAGGAGCTCGCCCGCGCGGTGGGCGCGCGCGGCTACCCACCGTCGGCGGGGACACCGGCCTATCGTGACGCCGCCGCGGGATGGCTACGACGGCGCTTCGAGGTCGAGGCCTCCGCCGATCACGTCGCGGCGTGCGTGGGCACCAAGGAGTTCGTGGGGTCGCTCGCGGGCTTCTTGCACCTGCGCTGGCCCGAGCGTGACACCGTGCTCTACCCCGAGGTGAGTTACCCCACCTACGCCATGGGCGCGACCTTGGCCGGGCTGCGCGCGGTGGCGGTGCCGATGGCCAAGGGCCAACTCGACCTCGAGGCGATTGAGGAGGACGACATCGGACGCGCCCTGGTGCTGTGGTCGAACTCGCCGTCCAACCCGACCGGTTCGCTCGATGACCTCGAACGCGTGGCCGCCTGGGGTCGTCGTAATGAGGTGCTGGTGGCGAGTGATGAGTGTTACGCCGAGTTCACGTGGTCGTCTCGACCGCGCACGATCCTCGAGTACGGGACCGAAGGCGTGCTGGCGCTGCACTCGATCTCCAAGCGTTCGAACCTGGCCGGGATGCGGGCCGGTTTTTACACCGGGGACCCCGGCGTCGTGTCGTATCTGCGCAGTGTGCGTCAACACGCCGGCTTCATGGTGCCCGGTCCGGTGCAGGACGCCGTCGCTCTCGCCTACGGTGACGACGACCACGTCGAGCTCCAGCGCCAGCGCTACCGCGGTCGCCTCGAGCGACTGCGCGCGGCGTTGACCCACCTCGGGATTGACGCGCCGATGCCCGAGGGTTCCTTCTACCTCTGGTGCTCGAAGGAGGGGCTCGACGGATGGGCGCTCGCCGAGTTGCTCGCCCGTCGCTCGGGACTCGTCGCGAGTCCCGGCGAGCTCTACGGAGCGAGCGGACGTGACTTCGTGCGCATCGCCGTGGTCCAGAGCGACGAGCGCATCGAGTTGGTCGCGTCACGCCTCCTCGCCTGAAGCACCCCCGGTACGATTGAACAATGAGTGACCTCGAGACCCGCATCGCGGGGTGGTTCGACCANNTTGCGCGTGGCGGAGATCGCCTCCGACGGTTCGATCGTCGTACACGAGTGGGTGAAGCAGTCGATCTCTTTGCTGTTTCGACTCCACGGCATGGACACGATCGACGCGGGCCCCTTCGAGTACCACGACAAACTCGAGCTCAAGCACGACTACGAGCGCCGCGGCGTGCGGGTCGTGCCCGGTGCCATAGCGCGTCGAGGGAGTTTCCTCAGCCCCGGCGTCATCTTGATGCCCAGTTTCGTGAATATCGGCGCGTGGGTGGGACCGGGCACGATGGTCGACACCTGGGCGACGGTGGGGAGTTGCGCCCAGATCGGCGCCAACGTGCACTTGGCGGGCGGTGTCGGCATCGGCGGCGTCCTCGAGCCGGCGAACGCGGTGCCGGTCGTCATCGAGGACGACGCGTTCATCGGGAGTCGCTGCATGATCGTCGAAGGTGCGCGCGTTGGACGTGGTTCGGTACTGGGTGCCGGGACGATCTTGAATCCCTCTATTCCCGTCATCGACGCCGAGACCGGCGAAGAAGTGTCGCGAGGCTACGTGCCCGACTACTGCGTCGCCGTCTCGGCGAGTCGTCGTCGCGAGTTTCCCGGCGGCGAGTTCTTCTTGCCGTGCGTGCTGATCATCAAGCGCATGAGTGAGGGTGAACGCCACAACAAGGCTGCGCTGAATGACGTACTGCGCGACCACGGCGTGGCGACGTGAGTCGACTCGAGGACGCCTTCGCCCTCGTCGCCATCTCCTCACTCAGCCGCGAGGAGTCCGAGATCGCGACCTACGTCGAGACACGGCTTCGAACCTCGAGTGCGCTCGAGGTGGAACGCGTCGGGGACAACGTCGTCGCGCGCACGAGGGGTCACCACGCGTCGCGAGTGATCATCGCCGGCCACCTCGACACGGTGCCCGGCGACGCCGCGGCGGCCGTCCTCACGGGTGACGAGGTGCGCGGCGTGGGCGCCTGTGACATGAAGGGATCCCTCGCGGTGATGATCGAGTTAGCCCTAGACCAGACGCCCCGCCCCAGGGAAGTGACCTGGGTCTTCTACGCTCGCGAGGAGATCACGCGAAGCGAATCGGGCCTCTTAGAGATCGCCGAGCTCCGTCCGGATCTACTCGTGGGCGACGTGGCGGTGTTGTGCGAACCGACTGGCGGCGTCGTCGAAGCGGGGTGCCAAGGCACCCTGCGCGCACGCGTCACGCTCGCGGGCCGGCGCGCCCACACGGCGCGTCCCTTCACCGGGCGAAACGCGATACATCGGCTGGGCGAAGTGATTGACCGCGTGGCACACTACGAGCCGCGCACCGTCACTATCGACGGGGTCGATTTCACCGAACAACTCCAAGCAGTCTTCGTCGAGGGCGGGCTCGCGGCCAACGTGGTACCGGACTGCGCGTCGTTGACGTTGAATCACCGCGTGGCGCCAGATCGCACGAAGGACGCCGCGGCGACGTGGCTACGTGAGTATTTAGGCGGGCTACTAGAAGAGGAGGACCGCTTCGAGGTTCTCGACTGGGCGCCGAGTGCACCACCGGCCCTCGACAACGAGCGACTCCGTGCGCTGGTCGCGCTGAGCGGCGCCCCGGCGCGAGGGAAGATGGGCTTCACCGACGTGGCGACGTTCTTCGAACTCAAGATTCCGGCGACGAACTTCGGCGCGGGCGACCCCTTGTTGGCTCATCGCAGTGACGAGTTCGTCACCGCGTCAGAGATCGAGGAGTTCGAGCGAGTACTCGGAGCCTGGCTCGCCTGAGCCCGCTTTAGTAGTGGCGTAGGACCGAGATGACCTTGCCGTAGATCACGACGTCGTGTGAGTCGAAGTCCATCGGCTCCATGAACGCGTTCTCGGGCTTCAAGATGATCCGAGAGCCCTGGGCGAAGAAGCGCTTCACGGTCGCCTCGTCCCCGGGAATCCCCGCGACCACGATCTCACCCGAGTTCGCGGTACGGCCCTTCTCGACCACGATGAAGTCGCCCGGCAGAATTCCGGAGTCGATCATCGACTCACCGCGCACCTGCACCACGAAGCTGTCACCTCGACCAGCGAACTGCTCGGGGATGGACATCATCTCGTGGGTACTCTCGCTCGCCAGCACCCCGGTGCCCGCCGCCACGTCGCCGACGTAGGGGATGTGTCGGATGTGCTGTTCGGGGGCGGGGTTGGCCACGTCGAGGCGCACCGTCAGGGTGCGGGGCTGTTGCGCGTTCTTCTCGATGTAGCCAGCGTCTTTAAGGACGGTGATGTGGTTCGCGACGGTCGCCGAGGAAGAGAGCCCGACGTGCTCGCCGATCTCGCGGATCGTCGGGGGGAAGCCTCGCTCGCGTTGGCACGAGACGATGAACTCCAAAATTTCCCGACGCATCGGGGTCAAGACTTCAGCCATCGTGGACCTCCAGGGAACGAACAGTTGTTCGTAGGCTACACCACGAGAGCCGACGACTCAAACACCTGTTCGTAAAAATCTTCGGTGTTTCCTGGGTATGAACTGTTCAGGGGGCGCCCCCTCATGTGGATTTGTTGACTGGTATCGTTCAGCGAAGCCAAGTTGGCTTATGAATCTCCGAAAGTTTTCTTCACTGTTTCTTAACTTACGGTTGAGTAACGGGTGCGTGAACCGATGGTGAGCAGTACAAGAACACAACAATCCAGGAAGGACGTTGCATGAAGCTTCGTTTAAATAAAGCGGTAGTGGCCACCTCTGTGGGTGCGCTGCTGGTCGCGGGAGTCCCGTTGGCCGGTTTGGCATCGACGAGTTCGGCCGCCTCAGCAAAAGCGACCTACACCATTGGCGTGGAGGGCCCGTTCTCGGGATCTGACGCCAACTACGGTCAGTACATCTACGGTGGCGTGCAGCTGGCGATCAACGCGGCGAACGCGAGTGGCAAGTACAAGTTCATCTTGAAGCCCGAGAAGTTCGACGACCAGGGTTCCTCATCCTTGTCACCCGCCGCGGCTCAGAAGGCCGTCGGCACGAAGAACTTGGTCGCCGTCGTTGGACCTGCATTCTCCGGTGCCTCCGAAGCCGCTGCTCCTTACTACTCGAAGGCGCACGTCGCTGAAGTGAGCGCGTCGGCAACTGCCGTCGCCCTCGCATCGGGTACCGACAGCAACTTCATGCGCACCATTGCGGACGACTCGGTCCAGGGCAAGGCTGACGCCGACTACCTGGTGAAGGTCAAGGGAGTCAAGAACCTGCTCGTCATCGGGGACGCTTCGTTCTACGGTGCCGGACTCGCCAAGGTAGTTGCGGCTGACGCGACGGCCGACGGCGCGACGGTCACGACCGCGAGCATCCCGAACGTGAACACCGGTGGCGGTGGCACGACGACGGAGTACGCACCAGCGGCGACGGGTATTGCTACCGCCGACCCGGGCGCGATCTTCTACGGTGGCTACTCGCCCGACTTCGGCCTCTTGCTGAGCGCCCTGTCGAGCGCGGGCTACACCGCGAGTGCGCACGTCATCATGTCCGGTGACGGATCCAACAGCCCCGCCCTCATCACGTCGACGTCGCCCGCTTCCGCGGCCAACGGTGTCTACCTCTCTGAAGGTGCCGCGGGCAAGGTCAACTTCCTCTCGGGCAAGCTGGCCTCTGAGTACTTCAAGCTGACCAAGATCAAGGCCTCTGTTGCCGAGTACGCCGCTCAGGCCTACGACGCGACGAACGCCATCATCGCCGCACTGTCGAAGACGAGCGCGCCGAAGTCCGTTTCGACGATGCTTCGTAAGGAAGTTGTCGCGAACCTGCACAAGGTGGACTTCAAGGGCATCACCGGCACCATCGCCTTCGCGGGTGACGGTGACTTGCGCAACGACACTGGTACGTCGGCCATCTCAGAAGTGGAGAACGGGACAATTACGTTCCTCGTCAACGAGGGCTGATAGTTTGACCCATTGATGGACGTCACTGGGGCCGGGGTGCTACCCCGGCCCCAGTGACTTTTTAAGCCCTAAGGACACGCGGCACTATGGGATTCGAGCACTTCTGGCTCAGCGGATTTGATCAGATTCACACGGCGTTTTGGACGTACCTCGCGGTTGGTCTGCAGAACGGTGCCGTCTACGCCATGATCGCGGTGGGCTACACGCTCGTCTACGGCGTGTTGGGGTTGATTAACTTCGCCCACGGCGAGGTCTTCATGTGCGGCGGTTTCGCCGGCGTCTTTCTCACTCGTGGCATCCTCGGCGATCGCGTCGGGACCGGCTGGGGTTCGGTTGGTCTCATCCTCGCGGGCGTACTGATCGGCGGCCTGGTGAGTGCACTCGTCGCGACGGGAGTGGAGCGGGTGGCGTATCGACCACTGCGACAGCGACACGCGCCGAAACTCGCCTTCTTGATCAGTGCCATCGGCATGTCGTTTTTCCTCCAAACCCTCGCCGGCAAGGAGTTCGGTTACGGCGTGAACATCTTCCCGGGTCAGGTCTTCGAGCCGGGCCAGGTGCTCTTCGTGATGTTCGGCACGTCCATCCACACCATTGCCGTCGTGAGCATCGTCGCGGCCATCGTGATGCTCGTGATCGCAGACCGTATCGTTCGCGCTACGCGGCTCGGTCGCGGAATTCGTGCCGTCTCCCAGGACGCGGAGACTTCATCGCTGATGGGCGTGAACATCGACCGCACCATCACCATCACCTTCATCTTGGGTGGTGCGCTCGCTGGTGCCGCCGGTTTCCTCTACTCACTCCAGAGCGGCATCGTGCAGAACGCGGGCACCGAGGTCGGTATCTACGCCTTCACCGCGGCCGTGCTCGGTGGCATCGGTAACCTTCGCGGCGCCGCACTCGGCGGACTCTTCATCGGGCTCTTCGGCAGCTTCTCGGTGCCGTTCGCCTTCGAGGGCAACATCCAGTGGACCGAGATCTACACCTTTTTGATCCTCGTCCTCGTCCTCATCATCCGCCCGACGGGCATCTTGGGCGAGAAGTCAGGGAGGACCGCGTGACGATCGTCTCACTCGCGAACCTCAAGCGGTTGGGACTCACGCTCCTCATGATGGGCGTCATCGCCATCATGACGGGATCGCCGGGATCGAGCACCGCGCCCCCGACGACGGGCGTCCACGGCTCCTTCTTCGAACGCGTCTCCTGGTTTGGCCTCTTCGCCGTGCAGCGCTGGGTGCTCTTCGCGACGCTCGGCGTCATCGTGTGGTTGCTCGTCTCGCTCTATCGACCCCAAGCTCGAAACATCCGCCGTGGGGTCAACACCGTGCTCGCGCTGCCCAAGTCGATCACCGCCAAGCGGCCGACGCGCATCGCCTTCATGGTGCTCGCGCTCATCGTGGTGCTCATCCTGCCGAAGTTGGTCCACGAGTCATTCTGGATGTACCTCATCGTCGAGCAGATTGGGGTATGGATCCTCCTCGCCCTCGGACTCAACGTCGTCGTCGGCTTCGCGGGCCTGCTCGACCTCGGCTTCGCCGCCTTCTACGCCATCGGCGCCTACACGACGGCCTGGTTCACGGGCGCCCTGCCGATGCCGGCACTCTTTCACCACCCGATCCCGACGTTGTGGGTCATACCGATTGGCGTNNCGTGGCGACTACTTGGCGATCGTGACGCTCGGTTTCGCGCTCATCATCGACGACTTCGTCGAGATCCAAACCGGCGTCACCGGTGGCGGCATTGGGACGTCGTCCGTGCCGCACCCGTCGATCAACGTCGGATTTTGGCACCTCCACTTTGGCATCTCGAACACGCCGTATTACTACCTCTGTCTCTTCTTCATCATCATCTTCATCATGATCTTCACCTCACTCGAACACTCCCGCATCGGACGATCGTGGGTGGCGATCCGAGAGGACGAGGTCGCGGCCGAGTCCGTCGGCATTAACCCCCTCAAGTACAAGGTCATGGCCTTCGCGGTCGGCGCGGCGAGTGGTGGCTTCGGTGGCGTGATGAGCGCGGGGCTCGTCAATATCGTGAACCCGAGCCTCTTCACCTATCAGATCTCCGTCAACGTGCTGGTACTGGTGATCTTTGGCGGCATGGGTTCCATCTGGGGTGTCGCGCTGGGCGCGATCGT
>PLER01000107.1 GCA_003136495.1 Acidimicrobiaceae bacterium | reverse complement strand
GCGGGCGACAAGGCGTTCTCGGCGGGCATGGACTTAAAGGCCTTCGCCGCTGGTGAGTTCCCGATCACCGAGCAGGGCTTTGGCGGGATCACCAAACGCGACTTCTCCAAGCCGCTGATCGCCGCGGCCAACGGGTCGGCGCTCGCGGGCGGCTTTGAGATGATGATCAGCTGTGACATGGTGGTCGCGGCCGAACACGCGAAGTTCGGCATCCCCGAGGCCTCGCGCGGGCTGGTCGCCGGCGCGGGTGGGCTGATCCGCCTGCCCAAACTCGTGCCCTTGGCGGTCGCCTACGAGATGGCCCTCACCGCCGACCCCATCGACGCCGATCGCGCCTACGAACTCGGTCTGGTCAATCGCGTCGTGCCCGGCGACCAGGTGTTGGCGGTCGCGGTTGCCTTGGCCGAGCGCATCGCGAAGAACGCCCCGCTCGCCGTGCGGACCTCGAAAGACATCATGCGCCGATCGCGTGAACTCACCGAAGCAGATGCCTGGGTCGCCAGTGACGCGGCCTTCGCCGCGATCGGCGCGAGCGCGGACGCGATGGAAGGGGCGGTCGCCTTCGCTGAGAAGCGTGAGCCGAACTGGCGGGGCAAGTAGAAACGTCGCAATTACCGTCATCCGGGGAGGCCACGGCTACGAACATCAGTCGTACCAAGCCTGGTGAGGGGATGTTGCGGCGCCCCCGCACACCGTCGGTGGGCGCGGTACGCTGGGATTGACGCACGAGAAGGAGAAAACCGTGTTCTTAGGTGAGATATTTGGACCGGATCTCTTGATAGTTGTCATCGTCGTGGCGGTGCTCATCTTCGGGGGCTCGGCCATTCCGAAGTTGGCGAAGAATCTGGGTTCGGCCAAGAACGAGTTCGAAAAGGGCTTGAAGGAAGGCAAGGACTCGAGCGCCACCAAGGCGTCCGACACGACCGAGACGAAGACCCCCGAGGCCGACAAGTAGCCCCAGTGGACATCGTTGAACTCGCCGATCGCCTCTGGCGCGGCGAGGATCCAACTCAGCACGCTCAACCACTCGGGCCGACACTGCCCGTCGCCGAGATCACCGACGGCGTCGTCTTCTTGGCGAACTTCGCCAACTGCACGGCACTCGACACGGACGAGGGTCTCGTGATGGTCGACACCGGCTCGATCATCACCGCCGCGAACGTCCACAAGGAGATTCGCTCCTGGAGCCCGAAGCCGCTCCACAGCGCCATCTTCTCGCACGGACACGTCGACCACGTCTTCGGCGTCGGCCCCTTCGACGAGGAAGCGACCGAGCGAGNNAACCGCCGACAGTTCGCCGTCGCCAATCTGATCTGGCCGACCGAGTACCGCTTCCCCGATGAGACCTACGCCGTGGAGCACGCGATGACCGTCGGCGACGTCGCCATCGAGCTTCGCCACGAGAAGGGCGAGACCGACGACGCGACGGTGACCTGGTTCCCCGAACAGCGCGTCCTCTGCTCGGGTGACCTCTTCATCTGGAACAGTCCCAACGCCGGGAACCCGCAGAAGGTCCAGCGCTACCCTCTCGAGTGGGCCCACGCACTTCGCCGGATGGACGCCCTCAACGCCGAGTACCTCCTCCCCGGTCACGGCCTGCCCATCTTCGGCGTCGCGCGCATCCACCAGGCCCTCAGCGAGACGGCCGAGTACCTGGAGAGCCTCGTCGAGCAGACCCTGGCGATGATGAACGACGGTGCACGACTCAGTGACACGATCTCTTCGGTGCGCGCGCCCATGCATCTGAGTGATCGTCCCTATCTCCAACCGTTCTACGACGAACCCGAGTTCATCGTGCGCAACATCTGGCGCCTCTACGGCGGGTGGTGGGACGGCAACCCCGCGAACCTACGACCGGCGAACGATCGCGTGCTCGCCGCCGAACTGGCCGAGTTGAGTGGCGGGGCGACGACCCTCGCCGCTCGCGCGGAGGAACTGCTCGAAGAGGGCTCTGATGAGGCACTTCGCCTGGCCGGGCACCTCGCCGAGTTGGCCTGGCTCGCGACGCCTGAGGACCTCGGGGTCCAGGGTGTTCGCCAACGCGTCTTTAGCGCGTTGGCGCGAGCGGCGACCTCGACGATGTCACGCGGCGTCTTTCGTTGGGCCGAGCGAGAGACGACCGGCGAGCAGTACTGAGGTCACCGGTTAACGCTCGATGAACACCCTCGCGAGCGCCCTCCGTGCGAGTTAAGCCGGGGTAAAAGTTGAGTAAGGTTTCCTGCGTGGAACCACCCGCCCTGTCCCCACAGGGAGTCTCAGACCGCCAACGGCGACGACGTCGCTGGCAGCGTGTGGCGCTCCTGCCCCTTGGCGCACTCGTCCTCGCGGGCTGCGGCATCCCCACGGTCGGTAACTCGCCGGGTGCCACGACGGTGTCCAAGTCCGTCTACAACCTCTGGCAGGGCTTCACCTTGGGGGCACTCATCGTCGGGGGCATCACCATCGCGCTGATCGTCTGGGCGGTCTTCGCCTACCGCCGCAAGGGCGACAACATCCCCAAGCAGAGCCAGTACCACATCCCTTTAGAGACGACCTACACCATCATCCCGATCTTGATCGTCCTCGGACTCTTTGTCGCGACGATGGTCGTGGAGAACAAGGAGGAGGCGCTGCCGAAGACGAACGTCACCATCGACGTGAACGCCTTCCAGTGGGGCTGGAAGTTCCTCTACCCCGGCCACGACGTCGTCGTCGTCGGCCAGACCACCCAAGAGCCCACGATGGTCATGCCGATCAACGAGAACGTCCACTTCAACCTCACCTCTTCGGACGTCATTCACGGCTTTTACGTGCACGACTTCAACTTCTCGCGCTACGCGCAGCCCGGCGTCTTGAACCAGTTCACGATTCGCGCCACGAAGCTCGGGACGTACGACGGTCAGTGCACGCAGCTCTGCGGCCTCTACCATTCGCTGATGGTCTTCCGGGTGAAAGTGGTCACGAAGGCGCAGTACGCCGCGTGGCTGCACACCAACTACAACCCCGTCGCGGCGACCGCGGCGTTCGCGGCCCTGAAGCAGCAGACGTCCTCGATCACGCCGACCAAGATTGACGAGAGCGAAGGGAACAACTGATGACCGACGTACTCGATCCCCCCGTCGTCGTAGAGCACCACGACGAGCACCACGAGGACCACGGTCCGACGGGGATCTTGAAGTGGATCACCTCGACCGACCACAAGGTCATCGGACTCTCCTACACGATCACCTCGGTGATCATGATGGTGATTGGTGGCCTCTTCGCCGAGATCATCCGCGCGCAACTCACGACCCCGAACAACAGCCTGGTCTCGCTCGCCCAGTACAACGAACTCTTCACCATGCACGGCTCGGTGATGATCTACCTCTTCATCGGCCCCTTCGCCTTCGGCGCGTTGGCCAACATCATCGTCCCGATCCAGATCGGCGCGCCCGACATGGCCTTCCCGCGCCTCAACGCACTCAGTTACTGGCTCTACTTAACCGGCTCGATCACGATGCTCTCGGGATTCTTCGTCGCCGGCGGCGCGGCGAACTTCGGGTGGGTCGCCTACGCACCCCTGTCGAACTCGATCAACACGCCCGGCGCGGGCGCGGACCTGTGGATCGGCGGCTTGCTCTTGACGGGCTTCTCGGCGATCTTCACCGGGGTGAACCTGACCGCGACGATCTTCTACCTGCGCGCCCCGGGTATGACGATGTTCCGCATGCCCATCTTCACCTGGAACCTCTTGATCACCGCCATTCTCATCCTCTTGGCGTTCCCGGT
>PLER01000030.1 GCA_003136495.1 Acidimicrobiaceae bacterium | reverse complement strand
CACGGGTTCTCCGCGTGGCGAAAAATCAGGCTGGCTCCGAGGCCGCGTCGCGCTGAGCCACAACGCGCGACGCGTCGGCGGTCGCGACCGGGGTCGCCACGCGCGAGGTTCCCGGTTCGCGGTCGCGAGCGTGCTGGCGCAAGTTGAACTGGGTGACGCCGATGGTGAGGGCGACGGCCCCCGCCGCGTGGATCTCCACCAGCCACGCCGGCAGGTGCGTGAGGTACTGGGTGACGCCAATGGCGGCTTGGACCAGTGAGATGGCGACGAGGCGCCGGACCCCGAGCTTGAGGGCGTTGGGAACCGGCGAGCGCCAGATCGCCACCAACATACCGGTCACCAGCCCGATGAAGAGGACCGCGGCGAGCGAGTGAACCCACGCCGCCGAGGAGAACGCGAAGGGGAGGCGCCGGGCGACGAGTTGACCCTGGGAGGAGCCGGCGTGCGGCCCCGATCCGGTGGCGCCCGTCCCGGTGAGCACCAGGACGAAGAACGGCAGCCAGAGCCAGCGCGCGAGCGCGCGAAAGTAGGGGTCACGCACGTCGTCGCGCGCCCCCGGACCGTAGACGTACTTCGAGTGGTGATAGAGCGTCGCGCCGAGCACCACCATCACGAGGCTGAGCAGGAGGTGGAGCGACACGAGGTAGGGGTTGAGTTTGGAGTACACCACGAAGGCCCCGAGCACGGCGTTGGCCACCACCCCGAGGACGAGCGCTCCCGAGTAGACCTCGAGGTCGCGGCGTCGTTGCTCGCGGTAGAACGCCGCGACGAAGGTCGCCCCCACGATCACGATGAGCAGGAGCGTCACCAGTCGATTGCCGAACTCGATCTTGGAGTGGTACGAGGAGGACGCCACGACCTGGTGGCGAAAGCACGTGGGCCAGTCGGGACAGCCCAGACCGGAACTGGTCAGCCGCACGGCCTCGCCGGTCAAGATGATGGCGATCATCGAGATGAACGAGGCGAGCGCGAACCAGCGAAAGACCGGTCCCGTCACGCGACGGCGCGTCGAAGCAGGCATCGGCCCAGCCTAGGGAATCCGCCGGCTCCTAGGATGTCCCCGTGACCGTCACCGCTTCCGCGTCCTTCTCGACCCGCGACGTCGCGAAGGGCTACCTGGCGCTCACCAAGCCACGCATCATCGAACTGCTCTTGGTCACGACGGTGCCGACGATGATCGTGGCGGACAACGGATTTCCGCGACTGTGGCTGATCGTCGCCACGCTGGTCGGCGGCACCCTGGCCGCGGGCGGCGCGAACGCGTTCAACATGGTGATCGACCGCGACATCGACGCGATTATGGAGCGCACGAAGAAGCGTCCCCTGGTGACCGGCGTGATGTCGGCGCGTTCGGCGACCCTCTTCGCCTTCGCCCTCGAGGCGGTCGCCTTCGCGGTGTTGGTGCTGTGGGTCAACCAACTCTCCGCCTGGCTCGCCCTCAGCGCGACGGCCTTCTACGTGTTCATCTACACGATGCTCTTGAAGCGCCGCTCCAAGCAGAACATCGTGATCGGCGGGGCGGCCGGCGCGGTCCCGGTGCTGATCGGGTGGGCCGCGGTGACCAACTCGCTCGGCTGGACGCCGGTGTTGTTGTTCCTGGTGGTGTTCATTTGGACCCCGCCACACTTCTGGGCGCTCGCGGTGCGCTATCGCGACGACTACCAAGCGGCCAACGTGCCGATGATGCCGGTCGTGGCGTCGCTGCGCCGCACGACCCTTGAGATCCTCGTCTACACGGTGATCATGTGGGCCCTGACGCTACTGATCGGCTCGAGCGCGCACCTCGGCTGGGTCTACGCCGTCTCGGCGACGGTGCTCGGGGCGATGTTCACCTACTACGCACTGCGCCTCTTTCGACACGCCCGGGTCGACAAGGCCGACGTCGCCGAGGCGATGCGGCTCTTCCACTTCTCGATCACCTACCTCTCGGCGCTCTTCATCTTGATGGCGGTCGACGTACTTGTCCGACACCACTAGGCCTCCCCGAGCGCGTCCGTCGAAAAAGACGCTCCTCTCGATCGCTATCGGCACGGCAATCGCGGTCGCCGCCATTGCCGTGGTGTCGGTCTTCACCGGCGGCAAAGTCACCAACCAGGACGGCCAGACGGTGTCGCCGTTGGTGGGCACGACCATCAAGCCGTTCAGTGGGAGTGGGGTCGCGGGCGCGACCGTACGCGCCCCCTGGGCCGAGGGTCACCCCACGGTGATGGTGTTCTTTGGGAGTTGGTGCACGATCTGTCACAGCGAGATGCCCAAGATCTCCGCGTACCTCCGCCACCACGACGTCGCGCCGGTGTCGATACTCGGGGACGACAACAACGAACCCCTGAGCGACGCGCAGAGCTTCGTGAAGAAGCTCAACTTGACCTTCCCCGTGATCTCGGACCCGGCGAATCGCATCTCGGTGGGNNAAAGAGGTCCACTTAGGCGCGATCTCAATCGCGCAGCTCAAAGCGGGCATTGCCGCGCTGCGGGCGACCTAGTCGAACCGGAAGGTCCGCGCCGCGAGCAACGGTGCCGCGAGCGCCCACAGGCCGAGCGAGAGCCAGTCGGCGCCCGTGGGTGCGACCCCACGGCCGAGCACGAGGTGCAGCGCTTGGGCCATCGCCCCCGACGGCAGCGCGATGACGACGCGCCGAAGCGCCGAGGGAAGCGAGGAGAGTGGCACCACGATGCCCGAGAGGAGCAACAACACGAGATAGAGCCCGTTGCTCGCGGCGAGGTTGACCTCGGCGCGTAGGCGCCCGGCCAAGGCGAGCCCGATCCCCGCACAACCGGCGGTGCCGAGCACCAACGCGAGCGCGACCTCACCGACGCCCAGAGGCCCACCGCGCGGTCGCCAGGTGAGGGTGAGGGCGACGAGCGAGAGTACGACGACTTGGATGACCTCGGTGACGAGGACGCCGGAGATCTTCGCGCCAATGAGCCGTCGCTGACCGAGCGGGGTGACCCAGAGGCGACGCAGCACCCCCGAGGACCGTTCGAAGCCGGTCGCGATCGACAGCGCCACCAGCGACGTCGAGAGCACGCACAGCGCCAAGATGCCCGGGGCGATGAAGTCGACGCGACGGCCACCGGGGCTGGCGATGACGTGGGTGAGTGAGAGGAACACGAGCAACATCGCCGGGATACCAATGGTGAGCAAGAGCGTCTCGCCGCGACGGATCGTCATCGACACCTCCGCGCGGGTCTGCGCCCACCAGGCCCTCACGGGCGCACGCCGTTTCGCTCGTCGCTGAGTAGCTCGAGGTAGCGCTCCTCTAAGGAGGCGCGCGTGCGCAGCGAGACCATCGAGAGCCCCAGACTCGCCAGGTAGTTCGTGACCTTGGCGATCCGCTCCGGGCTGGATTCGACGGCACAGCGCAGCTCTAAGGGGTGCTCGGAGGTCACCGCACACGCCAGCACCGCGGCGAGCCCGGCGGGGTCGATCGGGCCCGAGGTCTGGACGATCATCTCGGGCTCACCCGCGAGCTCGTCGAGCGTGCCCTGGACGAGCACGCGACCACGGTGCAGCACCACGAGTCGGTCCGCGAGGCGCTCGGCCTCGGCGAGTTCGTGGGTGGTGATCAACACCGCGCAGCCGCGTTCGCGCTCGGTGGCGATGATCTCGCGGATCACCTGACGTCCCTCGGGGTCGACGGCCGTCGTCGGCTCGTCGAGCACCAGCGCGCGCGGTCGTCCGAGCAGCGCCAGGGCGAGCAGGGTGCGTTGCTGTTCGCCACCGCTGAGTCGTCGCCACGGGGTCTTCGCGCAGCCCTCGAGCGCCAAGAGCGAGATGAGCTCTTCTACCCCTCGAGGCGCCTCGTAGTACGAGGCGCTCAGACGCAGTACGTCGCGCGGGGACATCGGCGCCCAGACCCCGCCTCGTTGCAGCAGCGCCCCGGTGCGCGCCACGACCTCGCGATGGTCACGGATGGGGCTGAGCCCGTGGAGTCGCACGCTCCCCGCGCTCGGCGCACGAAAGCCGAGCAGCGTCTCGACGAGGGTGGTCTTGCCCGCACCGTTCGGCCCGAGTAGCGCGACGACCTCGCCGTAGTTGACGTGCAGCGTGACGTCCTCGACCGCCCGGAGGTCACCGAAGGCGACCTCGAGTTGGTTGACGTCGACGGCGTAACTCACGAGTACCGAACCTATCGGGTCGCTTCGAGCGCGCGAAGACGCCTCGGTAGGCTGGGTGCGTGATCGACCTCGCACAGTTGCGCCGCGAGCCCGACGTGGTGAAAGCGGCCCTCGCTCGTCGAGGGGTCGAGCGAGAGACCGTGGACGAGATCGTGGCCCTCGACGTCGAGCATCGCCGTCTCCTCCAAGAGGCGGAGGGGTTGCGTGCGGAGGTAAAGGACCTCTCTCGCCAGGTCGGTGACGCCCGTCGAGGCGGCGACCTCGACCTCGCCGAGACGCTCAGCGCGACGAGTCGCTCCACGGGTGAGAAGGAGCGCTCGGCCAGCGACGCGACTGACGCGGTCGCCGCGCGACTGCGCGAGATCTTGCTCCTCATTCCGAACGTTCCCGACGCGCGAGTGCCCGACGGGGTCGATGAGACCGGAAACGTCGAAATGCGCCGGTGGTGGCCGGGGATCGACGACGGCGCGGAGTTCCCGACCTTCGCTGACCACCAACGGGTCCCTCACTGGGACATCGGGTTGGCGTTGGGGATATTGGACCTCGAATCGGGGGCGAAGATCGCCGGCTCGATGTTCCCGCTCTATCGCGGTGGTGGGTCACGGTTGCTGCGAGCGCTCAGCTCCTTCTCCCTCGATCGACAGCGCGACGCCTACGAGGAGATCCGCCCACCGTCGTTCGCCTTGACCGAGACGATGATGTCGACGGGACATCTCCCCAAATCAGCCGACGACATGTACGCCATCGAGCGCGACGGGCTCTGGGCGATTCCCACCAGTGAGGTGCCCTTGACGTCACTGCGGCGCGGCGAGATCCTCGAAGAGTCCGCGTTGCCGTTGCGTCTGACCGCCCAGACGCAGTGCTTTCGCCGCGAAGCGGGCTCCGCGGGCAAGGACACCCGCGGCGTGTTGCGCGTGCACGAGTTCGAAAAGGTCGAACTCTTCGCCTACTGCACGCCCGAACAGTCCGAAGAGGCCTTCAACGACGTCCTCACTCGCGCCGAAGGCGTATTGCGAGCCCTCGGGCTCACGTACCGGCTCCTCTTGCTCTGCGCGGGCGACCTCGGCACGGCCTCGGCCTACACGATTGACCTCGAGGTCTTCAGTCCCGGCGTCGACCGCTGGCTCGAGGTCTCCTCGGTGAGTTGGTTCCGCGACTTCCAGGCGCGTCGAGCGAACGTGCGCTACCGCCGCGCCGACGGCACGACCGCGCTCGTCAATACCGTCAACGGCTCCGCCCTCGGGTGGGCGCGGGTGTGGGCTGCGTTACTCGAGACCTATCGCCAAGAAGATGGAACGGTCGTCCTGCCCGAGGTGCTCGCGCCCTACATGGGCGGCGACGCGACAATTCGCTGAGGTCCTCAGCCCTTGACGACCTCGTAGCGGTACCCGACGCCGCGCACGGTGGTGATGTGGGTGGGGTTCTTGGGCTCGTCCTCGATCAAGGTGCGCAGTCGCTTGATGTGCACGTCGAGCGTCTTGGTGTCCCCGACGTAGTCGCTGCCCCAGACGCGGTCGATCAGTACTTCGCGGGTCAGCACTCGTCCGGGATTCTCTAACAACAGCCGGAGGAGCGCGAACTCCTTCTTGCGGAGTTTGATCTCCTCGTCGTTCACGTAGAGCCGACGCGCGTCGATGTCCATGCGGATGTTGCCGAGCGTGATCAGCTCGTCCGAGGCGAGTTCGTCGAAGTCGTGGCGTCGACGCAGCACCGCGCGAATACGCGCGACGAGCTCACGCAGGCGGTAGGGCTTGGTGACGTAGTCGTCCGCACCGATCTCCAGCATCAAGACCATGTCGACTTCTTCGCCCTTGGCGCTCACGACGATGATGGGCACGCTGCTCTGGCTACGAATGGCCCGACAGACGTCCAGCCCGGACACCTTGGGCAGCATCAGGTCGAGCAGGACGACGTCGAAGTGTCCCTCGGCGAAGGACGTCATGGCCAACTGGCCGTCGCGAGCGATGGTGACGTCGAACCCCTCGCGACCGAGGCCGACGGTCAACGCGTCGACGAAGGACTCCTCGTCCTCGACGACGAGCACGCTGACGCGCTGATCGCTCGATTGCTTCTTCGTCATTGCTGATTAAGCGGGAGCTCTAACGTGAAGGTTGAGCCTTCGCCCTCGCGGGAGTCGACGAGAACGGCGCCGCCGTGGTTCTGGGCCACGTGACGAACGATGCTCAGCCCCAGTCCGGTCCCGCCGGTTTCTCGGGCTCGACCCGGGTCCACCCGGTAGAACCGTTCGAAGATTCGCTCGATGTCCTTCGCGGGTATGCCCACGCCGTGGTCGCGGATCTCCACGTGGACGCTCGGCCCCACGGCCTCGCCCAGGTCGCTGAGGTGCGCGTCGATCCGGGTGATGGTGATCTCGACGGTGCCGTCTTGGGGTGAGTAGACCACGGCGTTCTCCAAGAGTGCGTGCAGCGCCGAAGTGAGTTGGCGGCGGTCGCCGAAGACCACCTGATTGGTCTCGGGCTCGTCGAAGGTGATCTTGACCTCGTGCTGTTCGGCGGCGGTGCGAATACGCTCGATCGCGTCGGCGACGATCAACGAGACCGACACAGGTTCGCGACTCGGTGAGCCCTCGCCCTCGATGCGCGAGAGATCGAGCAGGTCCTCGATGATGCGGTTCACGCGGAAGGCCTCGGAGTTGATGCGCGAGGCGAGACGCTGAGCGACGTCGGGGTCGCTCTCGAACTGGAGCGTCTCGGCGAGGAGGCCCAGCGCGCCCATCGGCGTCTTGAGTTCGTGGCTCACGTTCGCGATGAAGTCGCGGCGGATGTCCTCCAGGCGGCGACGCTCCGAGACGTCCTCAATGACCGCGAGCACGCCCAACGAACGACGACCGTCGTCGATCACCGTCGCGCGAATCGTCAGCGTGCGGCGCGGTGGGCCGTAGATGTCGATCGTGCGCTCGGCCACGCCGGAGGCCCACCCTTCGGCCAGCACGTCGGTCACCGCTTGGGCCGCGATGGCGTCGCCGTAGCGACTGGCCATGAGGTTCTCGGCCTGCGTGTTACGAAAGATGACCCCACCCAACTCGTCACAGAGCACCAGGCCGAGCGGCAACGTATCGAGGGAGCGGCGCAACCGCACCGTCTCCGCGCTGGATTCGGAGACGGCGTTGTGCGCGTCGCCGGTCACCTCTTCCAAGTACGCCAGCGCCGATTCAACCTTGCCGTCGTCGTGGTGGGGCTCGACGGCCAGTCGCGAGGAGAGGGCGGTGAGCCGTTGGGCGATGGCCCGATGACCCCGCCCGCGATAGATCGCGACGCCGAGGAGTACGCCGAGGATGAGCACCCCCGCGATCGCCAGGTACAGCGCGAAGGGGGGCCAGAGGGAAATCACGTTCTTGGTGGTGGCTAACTGCACGTCTCCAGTCTCGCAGACTCGCCCCGAATTCCAGCGATGGCGACCGTTGGGCACCCCTAGTCGAAAGCGAGAGAACCGTGATCTTCGCCGGTGTGCAACTGAATCCCTCCACCTCGGACCTGCCCGGCAGCGCGGCGCTCCAGTCAATCGCCGACGGAATCGCCTCGTGGGCGTTGATCGGTGCGCTCATCGCGCTCCTGCTCGGCGCGGCCCTGTGGGCGGTTGGGAGTCACACTCAGAACACGCACCACTCGTCCTCGGGTCGTCGAGCGGTGTTGACGTCGCTCGTGGCGGCCGTACTGATCGGCGCGGCCCCGACGCTCATCAACTTCTTCTTCAACACGGGGCTCAGCGTGCACTGATGAGCGGTTTCCTCTGCTTCTTCTCACCGACCTCGTGCGCCAAGTCGCTGGCCAAGTCGACCTTCAACGACCTCTTCAACGCCCTGACGAGTTGGATCATCTCCTCGGTGCAGTGGCTCCTCGATGGCTGCGTCAAGGTCCTGCTCTCGGCGAGTGAGCCGGCGACGGTGCTCGCGGGGGCCAAGACGGAGTTCACCACGCTCCTGGTCATGGCCCCGGGGTTGCTGCTAATCACTTTGTTGATCGCCACGATCTCGGCGCTGCGCCACGCCGACGCCTCGTCGCTGTGGCGCGTCTATCTCGGCGTCGCGCCCGCGTGCGTGGCGGGCGTCGCCCTCGCTCAGCCCCTCGCGTCACTCGTGCTCACCACCGTCAACGCCATGTCCGCCAGCGCGGCCAGTGACGTGGCGAGCCACGAGGTATCCCTCGCCCAGGCGCTCACGAGTCTTACGCCGTCGACCCCGGGGTTCGCGGTCTTCATGCTCGCGGGCGTCGTGGTGGTGGCGACGCTGCTGCTCTGGTGCGAGCTCGTCGTGCGCACCGTGGTGTTGACGCTGCTCCTCGTGCTCGTGCCAGTCATCGTTCCCTTGTCCGTGCTGCCCTCCATGCGCCGCATCGCCTGGCGATTGGCGGAGACCTTCCTGGCGGTGGCCGTTTCCAAGTTCGTCATCGTGGTCACGTTGGTCTTGGGACTCGACGAAGTCACTGGCTCGTCGGCGACCGAGATCATCGTAGGCGCGGTCACGTTGCTGCTCGCGACGTTGACACCGTTTTTGGTGCTCAAGGTCGTGCCAATGCTCGATCAGTCCGCCCTCCACCACTTCGAAGGGCTCAAGGGGCGAGCGGCCCGAACGGTGGCGAACGCGCCGTCAGGGCCCGCTGGTCAACTCGCGCGGGCGCTGACGCCGAACGTCGAACCGCCCGGGCCGCCCGAGCGGAGCGAGGACCTCGGGCTCGAGACCTGGCCCGGCGTGCCCGAGACGCCGATGCCCGAGGTGGGCGGTGAGCCACTACCCGCACCCGTCGGGACGCCTCGACTGCGCGGCGGCCACGTCGCTTACGGCCACGACGACACCGGGCCGGTCGTGGGGTGGCACTTTGACGAGTGAGCACGTCGCGCTCGGCCCCGCCGACGCCGACGCCGCCTGGATGGGGATCCGTCGCCACCAGGCGCTCTTCGCGTTGAGTGGCCTGGCACTGGTGGGTGACGGCGTGATGAATCGTCGGCCGCTCGTCGAGGTCATCGTCGGACTGGTCGCTTTCTCGTGCGCGGCCCCGCTGGGCGACGGTCGCACGATTGGACAGTGGGCGGGCGCGTTGAGTGGATTCCTCGCCCGACGTCACTGGTACGCGTTCAACGTGCGTGAGTTCGGTGACGACGTGGTGCTGTGGAGCGGTGGCGAGGTCGCCGTCCGGGGCTACCGCCTGGCGCACCACGGGCGCCTGGACCTATCAGGTCGTGACGTCGAGCTCGCCGAGTCCCTGGCCGCATTAGTGGACGCGGCCAGTGCCGCTCGAGGTCCGCGACATCTCTCTCAACACGTCCATCACCACCGCGCCGGTGCGAACACGCTCTTGACCCTGCCCGCCGATCTGTCGCCACCCGAGGGCTGGCGGCTCGACGCGGAGTTGACCCGTGACGTACTCGGTGCGCGAGCGACCTCCACCTCTCACTACCTTGAGCGCTTCAGCTACGTCCGGACGGCTGAAGGTCCGTGCCGCGTGTTTCGTGTCCGCGACTTCTCCGCCGTGGCGCCGTCGCGTGCGCTGCTGGAGCAGCTCCTTCGCGCCCGACCGGTCGCCGACCTCGCCCTCCACGTCGACGTCGTCAGTGGCGGGCGCGCGCCACGGGTCGCGGCGCGCGCGGCGCACAAGGTCGACAGCGACGACGCATCGGCGCGGTCGGTTGGCTTTCGACGTAGCGCGCAGTCGGCCCGTGGCATCGAGCGCATGGTCCAACGCGAGGTGCTAGTGGCGAACGGACGCGCCCTCATCCGCGTGGCGGTCTTCGTTGTGGTGCGCGCCAGGTCCTTAGAGATCCTCCACCAGCGCAGCGTCGAGGTATGGCGCCACGCCCACGACGCGGGACTGCGGCTCGAGCAAGGTCGCGGCGTGCAGGCGCGCTGGTACGCGGCGCAACTGCCCGGTGGGGCAAGTTGGTGAAGCACTGGACGCACTGGGCGACCTCGCGCGACCTCGTGAGTTTGCGCCTGCCCGCCCACGACGCCGGCGCCGACCTAGCGGGACCGAGTCTCGGGGTCGCCCAGTTCGGCGGCGCGTTCGCCTTCGACGTCTTTGACGCCTACCGCGCGGGCCTCGTCTCGAACCCGAACGTCGTGGTCGCGGGCGCGATCGGTGCGGGCAAGAGCACGGTCGTCAAGATGCAACTCGAGCGGGCGCTGCGCCGAGGTCGCCGCGCGGTCGTCGTCGATCCGAAGGGCGAGTACGCCGAGTTGGCCGCCGCGCACGCGACGACCCCCATCACGCTCGGTCGAGACGGGTGGTGCAACCCCTTTTCTCTCGACGACCGTGACGCTCGCGGCCTCCTACGGGCGCTGCTCGCGAGTGCCCAGGGATCAACGCTCAGTAGTGACCAGCACTTCACGCTCGACGAGACCTGGGGTCGCCTCAGCTTCCCGAGACCCACGCGCGTTCTCCGTTCGCTCTTCGAGATCCTCGAACCGCACCTGGCCGGTGCGGCGCCGACCGGAGGGAGGTCGCTCGCGCTGCTGCTCTACCGCTTCGTCCACGGGGACTTAGCGGGACTCTTCGACGGCGAAGGGGAACCGCTGGCGTTCACCGGCGACCTCGTCGTCCTGGACCTCTCCGCCCAGTGGTCGTCGAGTTCACTCTCGGTGGCGGTGTTAAGTGCGGTCGCCGCGGCGCAACAAGTGGCGGCGCGGCGCGACGAGTTGGGGTATCTCGTCATTGACGAGGCCTGGGCGCTCCTCGCCGACGACGAGGCGCTGGCCTGGTTGCGCGGTTCGTGGAAGCTCGCGCGCGCCAGGGGCGTGGCCCACGTCTTGGTGCTGCACCGCTGGAGCGACGTGGCGGCGGTGGGCGACGCCGGCAGCGCACGCCGCGACGCCGCGCAAGGGCTCCTGCGCGAGTGCGAGACGGCGTGGCTCTTTCGCGAGCCACCCGACGAGGCGAGAGAGATGGCCGTCGTCCTCGGCCTGAGCTCGCGCGAAGAGCGCTACCTCGTGGCCTTGCCCAAGGGCGTCGCGCTCGTTCGCTACGGCGCCCACCGCTCGATTGTGCGAGTGCGACCCGACGAGAGCGACGCGCGCGTGATCGACACCGACTCGGCCATGCGAGTGACCCGGTGAACGACCGACCCACCCTCGGACGCCGATACTTCAACGGCGTCTCCCTCGGCCCTCGCGTCACTATCGACGCCGCGAGTTCGCTGCTCATCGTTGGTCCCACGCAGGCCGGCAAAACGTCGTCACTGGTGATGCCGGCGCTGCTTCGTTGGCGCGACGCGCTGGTGGTGACGAGCGTCAAGCGCGACGTGGTGGCCGCGACGATGTCGTGGCGCGCGAGCCTCGGTGACGTACAGGTCCTCGAGCCCGGGCGCGACGGTGGCCTGACGTGGGATCCCTTAGAGGGCGTGGTGACGCTGCGTCAGGCCACGCGGGTCGCGCGCGACATGACCTCGGGTTCGAGTGAGCGAGGTGACACGGAGTTCTGGAACGCGCTCGCGACCCGGTTGGTGGCGGGGCTCTTGACGTTGGCCACCGAGAGCGGCCGCACGATCTTTGACGTCGCGGAGATCGTGGAGCGTCACGACGTGGGGCTCTGGTTGGGGGAGCGACCGAACTCGGTGGCCGAAGAGGTGGTGCGGCGTTTTCTCGCCCACGACCCCAAGACCCTCGACGGCGTGTTGACGACCGCCGAGACGATGCTCATGCCCTGGCGCTTTGTCCAACCGCTCGCCCGCGTGCGTCGGGTCCTCGAGGGTGCCAACACCTTGTACCTCTGCAGTCCACGCGGCGAGCAGCGTCACTACGAACCGCTCTTCCGTGGGGCGCTACGCATGGTGCTCGAGGAACAGCAACGCCAGGTCGAAGAGGGTTCGTCTCGACGCGTCCTGGTGGTGCTCGACGAAGCGGCGAGCGTGGCGTCGCTCGACGAACTCGACGAGCTCGCCGCCACGGTGCGGGGTCTCAACGTGACGTTGGTAACGGTCGTCCAGGACTTCGCCCAACTCGCGGCGCGCTGGGGTCCCCGGGCCGCGACCATCGTGAACAACCACACCACCCGCGTCGTCCTAGCGGGTCTCGCGGACCCGACGGTGGGCAAGTACCTCCCCGAACTGGTCGACACCACGCCCGACGTCCACCACGTGCCTCTGCGCCTGCGGCCACGCGGTACCGCCGCCGTGGTCGCGGGGGGACGGCGGGTCTTTGTCGTGCGCCTGAGCCCGTGGTGGAGGGACCGCCGGCTCAAGAGCCGCGGGACCCGCGCGCTAACTACGATTTAGCGGTGGCCTATCAATCACTCCTGCTCCAAGAGCAGATCTTTGCGATCGATATCGGCGCGACGAACATCAAGTTCTCTCACGTGAACGACCTCGGCGTCTTAGTTCGCGGCGTGCGCCGGCGCCCTACCCCCTATCCGTGCTCGCCGGCGCGGCTGGTCGAGTTCTTGGACGAGCGCATCGCCAAGAGCGGCTGTCGCCGCGTCGGGGTGGGATTTCCGGGCGAGTTCCGCGACGGCCACGTCGTCCAACCCGGCAACCTCTCGCGACCCGGGGGTGTGGCGACCGAGAAGGATCCCGACCTCGACGCCCTCTGGCGGGGCTTCGCGCTCCAAGACGCATTGCGCGAGAAGACCGGTCGCGAAGTGCGCGTGGTGAACGACGCGACGATGGCGGCGCTCGGGTGCATCGAGGGCGAAGGGACCGAGTTGGTCTTGACCCTGGGCACGGGGCTCGGTCTCGCGCTCGCGATCGACGGTGCGTTGCAAAAAGAACGCGACGTGGGTGCGGAGATCTTTCGCGACGGCAAGACCTACGACCAAAGCATCGGGGAACGGGCTCGCTCGCTCGACGACCTCAACTGGAACCCGACACTGGTGGAGATCGTCGAAGGCTTCGCAAAGGAGTTCCACGCGACGACGGTGCACTTAGCGGGCGGTAACGCGCGACGCGTCGTCCCTGAGGAGTTCGACCACCTGCCCTTTCGCGTAGTGATCAACGGCAACGACGCGCCCATGCGCGGGGCGGCGCGGCTCTTCGCCGACGACTGAGTCGCGATCCTACGGCTTCGCGAGGTCGACGGCGCTCTGGACCAACACGCCGGTCTGGACACGACAGGCGCCGTCGTCGATGGTGAACTCCGGCGAGTGGTGCGCGCCGCTTGAGCCGTCGGCGAGCGCCCCACCGACGAAGAGGTAACAACCCGGTACGCGTCGCAAGAACTCCGAGACGTCGTCGCTCGGGGTCACCGGCGGGAACTCGAGGACGTTGGTCGCGCCGACAACTTTCTGTGCGCTCGCGACGACCCGCTCGGCGACGACGGGATCGTTCACGACCGCCGGCGTGCCTTCGTCGAGTTGTAGTGCACAGTTGACCGTGAACGTGTCGTCGACCTCGGCGAGTAGCGCGCGCAAGCGATGAACGGCTTCAACTTTCTGGTCGGGGGTGAATGTCCGCAGCGTGCCACGCAGCAACGCGTGTCGCGGCACCACGTTGTTGGCGGTGCCGGCCATCAAGACACCGGCGGAGCAGGCGCAGTTCGTACCCTCGTAGACCAGCCCGTCGACAACTTCTCCAAGGCGTGGTGCAAGATGGCTGACCGCGAGCACGACGTTGCCCTCAATCGTCGCCATCGCGCCGTGGCCCCCGCGGCCCGTGATGTGAACGCTCAAGGTCTGTCCGTCGCTCATCAAGACGCCCGCGCGCGTGGCCACGAGCCCTACGGGGGCGAGGGAGGTGACGTGGGCGCCGATGACGAAGTCGACGGGGTTCTCCTCGAGCACGCCGCCGTCGATCATGGCCTTTGCGCCACCGATGACTTCTTCGGCCGGCTGGAACAGCAACGTGAACTCGCCCGCGAGTTCCGCCTGTCGACCCGCGAGTACCTCGGCGAGACCGAGGAGACTCGCGGTGTGCACGTCGTGGCCGCAGGCGTGCATGACGCCCGCGTTCTGGGAGGAGAAGGCGACGCCACTTTCTTCCTGCACCGGGAGCGCGTCAATGTCCGCCCGCACCATGACCCGCTTGCCCGGCTTCGCACCAACGAGCCGGGCGACCGCACCACTCGTCGTTGGACACGGGCGGAGTTCGAATCCGAGATCGAGGAGTCGTCGGGTGATGACGTTGGTCGTGCGGTGCTCCTGGAAGGAAAGTTCCGGCTGGGCGTGGAGGTCGTGGCGAAGCTCGACGGTGGTGGCGCTCGTTTCATCGAGGAGCGAGGGTAAGTCGTCATCGAATGATCGAGCCACAGTGGCATCGTAGTGAGTTCACCGAGATGAAGTAAGAAGACGGTCGGCTAGGATTGTGAGTCGTCATCAACGCGGCTGTAGCTCAGCGGATTAGAGCATCGGTCTACGGAACCGAGGGTCGGGGGTTCGAATCCCTCCAGCCGCACCATTTGACCTGAACCCCAAATACCGGACAAACGAACCCGTGAGACTAGTTCTCGTCGGGTTGTCGCGCCATCGTTTGGAAGTTCTCGTGGGGGTTGATCGTGAACTCGCCGAGGAACTCTCCTGATTCGTCAACCACTCGGATCTGCTCGTCGAAGGTGACGAGACGTTCTGATCCAACGTGCGAGGTGAACATCGATCCGCCAACGGATGTCTCGCGCCCTGCAGGTAACGTGGTCATCAGCTCTAGGAACGTACCGAGAACCTCGCCATGCCCTCACCATCTCTCACCGAGCGAACCCTCGCACGATGGCGCATAGACATGAAACCATCGGAGGAGCAGCCTTCGAGCACACGACTTCTCGTGGTGACGGTCCTCGCGGCACTGTGCTCACTCGGCGCGAACGCCCTCATCGTGACAGTCGCCACGCACCTCAAGCCTGCGACTAAGGGTTTCTCCCACTTTCGCTTGGCCGATTACGGCACCTTGACGGTCGTGGGCGTTCTCGCCGCCGGTATCGCGTGGTTCATCGTGTTGCGCGTCTCGTCTACGCCGCGCTGGCTCCTGTTTCGAGTAGCGGTGTTGGTGACTGTCGTGTTGTGGATACCGGATGTCTATCTATTCACCAAGCACGAACCGACTGCGGCCGTCGTCACGCTCATGATCATGCACGGAGCCGTGGCCCTCGTCACGTACAACCTCCTGGTGCACGTCGCCGTACCGTCGCGGATCGCTGACCCCTACTCCTCGCTGCCCGACGAGGCGAGCGCCTACCTCTTGTCGCAGGTAGCGCCACCGCCGAAAGAACCCGACGACGTGACGCTCCACCGCGGGCTCTTCGTCGCGATGTTGGTGGGCACGCTCGCCGAGTTTTTCATTGGGGGCGCGGAGTTGTTCTATGTTCCCCTCAATCGTCCAACGGCTTGGCTAGCCCACCACGGCCAGGCGATCTACGTGGTGCACGCACTCTTCGGCATGGCCCTGGGTATTGGCGCGCTCGCGGTGTTCGCAACGGCAGTGACGACGGTGCGTCTCGTCCAGGTGGATCGCACGGCCGCGATCGGCGGACTGATGGGAGTGGCCGTCGGTGCCTTCGGAGGCGTTCTGTCGTACGAGCGTCCCCTTCGCCTCTTCGCCATCTCGTTCATGTTCCTGGGCGTGGCGGTCGCGTTCTTCTGCTACCTCTTGCCGCTGATCGAAGGGTCGATGGACCGAGTCCACTTTCTTCCGGCGTCGCATAACCCTGGCCACCGCGAACCCGAGTCGATGTAACTAGATCGGACTCCGTCTTAGAGCGCGGACTTGACCACCGGTGGTTGAGCGACATCGCCCCCACGAGCACGCCGGTGAGCGTGTCCGCGCCAGTTCTGCGAATTACTGTGACCGACGCCCAGTGAGCTGCGTTAGGGCGACGTGGCTGGAGGTCGCCACATGTAGGTGCGCACGGATCCGTACGACTCGAACGAGAGACGAGTGAAGATGGGTTGACTCTCGGATGACGCGATGACGTAGACGTATGAGTAGCCGCGGATCGCGGCTTCGCGGGACCGGTGCGCAACCATTGCACGGAAAAGTCCCTTTCCCCGCCACTCGGGCAGCGTGCTGCCGCCCCAGAGGCCGGCGAATTCGCGGTCGGGGAGAAAGTCAACGCGCGACGACGCGACGGGAACGCCCTCGGCCATCGCGACGACGAGTTCGCCGAGCTGCGGTGAACTCGTGAGCTGCAGGAGGAGTGAACGGCGAAGCTGCGAGTGGTCTATTCCAAAGACCCTTTCGTGGACTTCAATGAGTCGATCGATGGCCGCCGGACCGCTTTCACGGGAGAGCGTCACGCCGGGGGGCAGCGCGACGTCTAGGGGCACGTCAGTCACACGGGCGATCATCAACTCTGACGTGCCAACAAATTCGAACCCGGCTCGCTCGAGGCGAGCACCGAGGTCCGTGGGTGAATCGGTGTCGACCACCCGCCACGCGAAGCCCAGTCCCTTCGCGGCGAAGAACTCGACCTGTTGTCCTATCACGACGTCAGCGTTCGACTCGTCGAGATTGGACCACGCAATCTCCGACCAACCGAGGTCGCCGTCGGCGCACCATCGAACGACTTCGTTGGTCGAGGTGACCTCGGAACCGGTGCCATCACGGGCCGTGCCGCGGCGGACCTGTTCGTCAAAGAGCTCGCGAACACGACCGAATGGAACTGGCGAAACGGGCACGGGCGACCTCCTTTGGTCGGTTGACAAGAATTGCACGAAATCAACGCGGTTGAGACGGTAGCGGTAGCGCGTGGCGGGGTCCCGGCGAGTGTGAACGCGCGCAGAGAGTGCCAACGGGTGACGACTGGTGACGGGGCACGACCCGCCGCTCACGGTGTTGGGAGACGCGGGCCGGTCGTGTGATGCCTTCTCGCGTGAAACGTGAGAGCCAAGTGGCGAGTCGTTAAGGTCGGAGGTGAGATCACAACAAAGAGTGCCGCCGACTCTGGGCCAACCGCCTTGTCAAGGTGCACTTGGAAGACGATCTCGGCGCCGCCAAGATTGACGTCGCCTAACTGAGGAGTCCCCGTGGCCGAGAAATCACCAAGCCAACACAATTCAAAGAAGGTTGGCAAGTCGCTGAAGGAAAAGCGAAATGAGAAGCACGCCAAGCGAGACTCGAAGAAGGGCATTCTGCCCGAGTGACATCGCGGTGACGTAGCGCCGCTTGATCGTTCGCGACGTGGTGCCACCGTCCTCATTCGAGAATGAGGCGGCGCTCGAAGGTCACGGTAGTTTTTCTGATCGAACTGTCGGGCCTAACGGTACCGAGCGTTCTAAATAATCTCCAAGTGATCTAACAGAGTTTCAACAGCACGCTCTCAACGCTTTCACAATTGCGTTTTCTACTCTCTGACAAGTTTCTTTGAAGGGAGAATCCATGAAAACCATATCCAGCCGAGCAATCGTGGCACTAACGCTGTGCGCCGCGATGGGTGTAAGCGTGCCCGCAGCGGCGTACGCGAGCTCAACGACCACCACCACCGCCCCGAGTGCAAGTTTCATTGCCGCACAACAGGCACTCGAAGCCCAACTGGCGAGTCGACTCACGCGCCTCCAGCACCTCAACGCCGACGTGACCGGGGCGACGACGTTGAGCGCCAATGCCGCGTCGACGCTCGAGGCGCGACTTTCGACCGAAGAGTCAAGCATCGACTCCCTCATCGCGAAGGTGCCCACCGACACGACCTTCGCCGAGCTCCGGGCGGACCGCGCCGCGATGCTGAAGGACAACCGCGTCTACGCCGTGATGTCGCCGCAGGTGTTCGAATCCATTGAAGCGTCCCTGGTGCAGGTTCAAGTGACGACGATGCAGGGCAACGAGCCCACGCTGCAAACCGAGGTTGCGTCACTCTCGGGCCTACCCGGTTACCAGAACGCTCTGAACCACTACAACAGCTACGTCGCACGGCTCTCGAACTGGTCGACCAAGATCGTCACCATCGAAACCGTCGTGCTGGCGCAGACGCCCCAGGGCTTTCCTGGCAACACGAGCGTTTTCGTCGCCGAGAACCACCAGGTCCTTGACGCCAACATCGCCTTGGCCTACGCGGCCTACGACGCCAGCATCATCGGCCTCGCGGCGGGTGGCTACACCGGGCCGTAGCGGTTGCCGGAGTTGTTCGTAAGTGCGCACGAGCGCAGTGCTCAGTGGCGATAGCCACCGAGCACTGCGCTCGTGTCGACGCCGGCGGCGAATTGTTGAGTACAGTCAGCCGAGTGGAAGGTTTCGAGAAGGTCAAGGCCGAACAGGACGCGGATCAAGACGTCCACTACAGGCGTCTCGGTAGCACCGGCTCGACCCTCTGTGGCATGAAGGCCGCCGCCCCGGCGACGGGCGACGTCACCTGCTACCGCTGTCACGAGTTCTCTCGGGGGAATGTCTAGACGCGTCGCTGCGGTGACGTAGCAGTCGAGAGAATAAGGTAGCGGCGTCGCGGCTGTAGCTCAGCGGATAGAGCATCGGTCTTCGGAACCGAGTGTCGGGGGTTCAAATCCCTCCAGCCGCACTTTTCACGCGCATGAGGCGAGCCGCACTCGCGAAACCCCTTCCGTCTTCGTGAGCCGATCAGACGCCGCGGGAGTTAAATTCTCGCTTCGGTCGACGGACTCTGTTGGGCGCGCGTTCATGGCATTGGTCAACGCGAGGCGACGCTCGACGAAGTCCCCGTCGCCCTGCGATCAGGCAGTCGAAGGGCGAGCGTCACCTTCGTGGGACGACGGCGCCACGCCTGACGTTGGACGCCGCGCGAGTCGCGCGAAGACGAGCATCAACGCGAGAAACACGATGGTGAGTATCCCCGGCGCCACGTACTTCGAATTCGAGGCCTTGGTTCGCCTGATGGCGGAAGCGAGCGACACGGAGTTGTGATACGAGGGATCGACGAGTCCTTGCACCGTGGTGCCGAAGGGAGAAAAGGTCGTCTTGTAGCCGATGGGCTCGTGGTAAGTGGTGTGACCGAGGCGGTAGGAACCTCGGCATTGATAGCCCGCGACGTTGCTGCCACTGCCGGCGAGATTCCCGAAGCACCTGCCCATGGTCACGACGACGGGAATTCCGTGGGCCTTGAGGCGGTCGATGCGGGCATTCGCGTTGGCCACCGAGACGAAACTGAGAACCAGGGCCACCGCGAACACCACCAGTCCGAGCGCACCCGCGATGAGCCAGAAGCGGCGTCCGATACTTCGCCCTTCGGCACCGCGCGAGGCGACCCGGGTATCTCTGACTCGATGCTCTATGTAGGGGGACGCGACGTCGCTCCCGCCGGCGTCGCTGGCGTCGCGGTGGTCGGTGTTCATGAGGGGTCTCGATGAGGGTTGAGCACTGAACAAAGGACCTTAGGCCACCGGAGCAGGTGGATTCGAACCGGTCGCTTTAAGGAGATGCCGCACCGATGACTCGGCTTACGTCGTCGACGCGTCGAGGTAGAGCCAGGCACCGAGCGTCAGTATCACAAAGGACAAGACGATCGGTGTGATGACCGGTCCGATCCACGTGACGGGGATGAGGAAGAAGACGTCGCGGGTGAGAAGACTCCGCGGCCAGTCGTCGATGATGCGAAGGAACAAGTAGTAGGCGAGGTCCCAGCAGGCGAAACAGACGAGAAACGCGCCGACTCGCTGACGCCACGGCCGCGCGGCGACGAAGGCGACGCACGCCAACATGACGATCGTGGCGCTCTCTCGAGTGACCTCGACGTCGCTGATGCGGTGATTGAGGAGGAGCGAGTGGACGGGCGAGACGAAGGTGATGAATCCGAGGTTCAACAGCACCCGGTAGCGGGGGAGTGCGTAGTTGCCGTCAAAGTGAATGAGCGTACGCAGGTAGTAGACCACCGCCGCCTCGACGAAACCGAAGGCCACGCCGAAGACGACCAGGACAATCAAGTTGGTGCGACGGGGACCGCCCCATAGCCTCAGGTGAAACACGCGCTAAGTGTACCGAGGCCCACAAAGGGTGCCCACCGATCGGCGCGTCAGGCGTCGGAGAACTTCGTACCGCAGCCCATGCAGTAGTTCTGCCCGGGCAGGCGCAACTTCCCACACGACGGGCAGGCCGACGAGGACGACGTCACGCTGGCTTCGGTCACCGTCGGCGTGATCAAACTGGCTCGGTCGGACGTGTAGGGATTGTCGATGAGTTTGCTCGGCCACGCCATTAGCACGAGGCCCACGAAGGGGATAACGAAGGAAATGAGCCACCACGCCGATCGTCCGGTGTCGTGCAGGCGTCGCACGGCCACGGTCACGCCCGGGCAGATCAACGCGAGAAACCAGAGGCCCCGAAGGATCTGCAGTCCCGTCAGCGCAAAGACCAGACTCCCGAGGAAGCTAAAGAGAAAGAACCACCAGTACTCGGGTCGCGTCGCGACACCGTTGCCCACGAAGTACTTCTGGAAACACGTGCGAATGGAAGTTGCGAAGCTCACGGGTTTCTCCCAGTTGTCGCGGGCACTGCGCCCGTAGAATTTTTCTCACCCTACACCTCGCTAGGTGTTGCACTTTGGCTCCCCAACACGCAACTTCGCGCTCGTGTCGTGGATCAGGTTGGTTGAAATCACCGCGTTCACTTGGACTTTCGCGTGATGAGCGCGCGATCATAGTGGGACGTCACCGTGATTCATTGGTAGTGTGGAGCGACGCGTGGCTCCTCATTGACGGGCTCGTCTGCTCGAGCAGCCGTCACTCACGCAGGCGTCTTAGGAGTTGTTATGAAGGTACTGGTTCTCGGTGGCGACGGATTCTGTGGCTGGCCCACATCCCTACACTTGTCCGATCTCGGTCACGACGTCACCATTGTCGACAACCTCAGTCGTCGCGAGATCGACCTCGAATTAGAGGTCGAGTCGCTGACGCCCATTCGCCCCATCGGTGAACGGCTGCGGGTCTGGAAGCAGTTGACCGGCAAGGAGATCACCTTCGTCCACCTCGACCTCGCCGAGGAGTACGACCGGCTTGAGGCTCTCCTGCTCGAGGTCCGTCCCGACGCCATCGTGCACTTCGGCGAGCAGCGCGCCGCGCCCTATTCGATGCGCAACTCGGTCGCCAAGCGCTACACCGTCGACAACAACGTGCGAGCGACCCACAACGTCCTCGTCGCAATCGCTACGAGTGGTCTCGACATCGCGCTGGTGCACCTCGGCACGATGGGTGTCTACGGCTACGGCTGGTCGGGCAGCGCGCCCATTCCCGAGGGATACCTCACCGTGAAGGTTCCGACCCCCGATGGGGACATCGAGCGTGAGATTCTGCACCCGGCGAATCCCGGTTCGGTGTACCACATGACCAAGACGCTCGACCAACTGCTCTTCGCCTTTTACTGCGCGAACGACCAACTTCGCATCACCGACCTGCACCAGGGCATCGTCTGGGGTACCCAGACGCCCCAGACGGTCTTAGACGAGCGTCTGATCAACCGCTTCGACTACGACGGTGACTACGGCACCGTGCTGAACCGCTTCTTGATGCAGGCCGCCATCGGCCACCCCCTCACCGTCCACGGGACCGGTGGTCAGACGCGGGCCTTCATCCACATCCGCGACACGGTGCGCTGCATCCAGATCGCCTTGGAGAACCCACCCGAACGCGGTGAGAAGGTCAAGGTGTTCAATCAGGTCACCGAGACCCACCGCCTGCGCGAGCTGGCCGAGATGATCTCGAAGTTCACTGGTGTGGATATCGCCTACCTGCCCAACCCACGTCGCGAGGCCGCCGAGAACGAGCTCAACGTGAGCCGTGAGCAGTTCCTGGCCCTGGGGCTCAACCCCACCAAGCTCTCGGAGGGCCTCTTGGAAGAGGCCCGCGACATCGCGATGCGCTACAAGGACCGCGCGGACACCACGAAGATCATCGCTCGATCCACGTGGCGTGCGGGCATGGAGACGTCCCCGGACCTCGTCAAGGGCTAAAGGTTCCGAGGGATTCCTCGCGCTCGCGCTCGCGCGTGTGAGACTCCGAGCATGTCCAAAATCTACGAGTACATCCGTCATCCCCGCGCGAGCGAACTGGCTCGCCTGGGCCATCCGATAAAGACCAACGACTTTCGAAAACCCAAGTCCGACAACATCTTTGCCCGCTTCAATTCGAAGTTCGGGCTGAAGATCACTCTGGTGGTCGGCACCATGTGGTGCTCCTATCTCTTTACGATCTTGGCCCTCTTCGCGCTCCCGTCCGCGATCAAACAGGGCACCTACTTCATCGTCGTGTGGCTCTCCAGCAGCTTCTTACAACTCGTCTTGTTGCCCATCATCATCGTGGGACAGAACATCCAAGCGGCCGCCTCGGACAAACGCTCTGAAGAGACCTACAAAGACGCCGAGGCCGTGTTGAAAGAGGCCGAGGAGATCCAGCGGCACCTCCTGGCCCAAGACGAGGTCATCTCGGGGATCATGGCGCACGTCCAGTCGATGATGGAGGCGCTGCCGCCGAAGGCGACGAGTTAGAAGCCGCGCACCGTCACCAGTTCGAGGATCTGGTTGCACATCTCTCGCCACGTGGGCACGCCGTCTTTTAACACCGCCCGGCGAAAGGGCTCGGCGAACTGGTTGTAGTCGTTGGTCTGCATCGAGGGCGTCACCGTCGAGAGGAACGTCACGCCGATGGTGACAAAGACGATGGAGCGAATGAGGTAGTGGAGTCGGTCCTTCTCCTCGTCGCTGATGTTGGTGAGTAAGGGGATGACCGATTCGAGGTCACTGACCTGTCCAAGGATCGCGACGCCGAGCTTTTCGCTGTGCGCCGCCGCGAGGGCGGTCTCTAAGGTGAAGCTCTGGCGCACGGCGTTCGCCTCGCTGGCCGCACCGGTGAGCAGGTGGGTGAGTGAACCCTCTTCCAGGACGTCAATGAAGTTCGTCGCGTTCATCCACCGCGCGCGCATCAGATCGTGGAAAGCGGCGATGACCAGGTCCTCCTTGGAGGGGTAGAGCTTGTAGATCGCGCCCGGCGAACAGTTCGCGCGGCGCGCGATGCGTGAGATCGTCGCGTGGGTGTAGCCGCTCTTGCCGACCACGCCGAAGGTGGCGTAGGCCAGCTGCGCTCGGAGGTCGTCGCCGGGCGCGAGGATGATCTGCTCTTCGGGAATCCGGGCCTCCACCTCGTTGACGTCACGCGGATCGGTCTCGAGCGTCTCGAGGAGCAACTTCTCCAAGACCTCCTGGTACGCGGGGTCGCGGCCGTAGGTGGCGTCGGCGAAGATCTGCACGATCATCATGCCAAAGAGCGTCAGGCCCCGGGCGAAGGAGGCGCTGCGCGTGTGCGAAGGGCCAGACTCGCGCTCTAGGTAGTCGTGGATGAAGGGTTCGACCTCTTCGTGCAGGGTCGGAATCCGACGCGCGGTCAAGAGCACCTGCACGCAAGCGACGTCGGCGGACGTGGTGTCGCGGATGAACTCGAACAGCGCACCCACGGTCTTGGTGCTCGGCAGTTCCGCGGCGTTCATGCACACTTCGAACATGGCGATGGCCCGTTGGCGCAGAACCGAGTTCCACAGGTCCACCAAGAGCTCGTCGACGTCCTCGTAGCGGGCGTAGGTCGCTCCGTGGGTGAGCCCCGCTTGGTGGCCCACGTCGCGCAGCGACACGTGGTCGACGCCCACGCGCAGCACCTCAGAGACGGCGGCTTCGCGAATCGCCGCGTCGTTAGCGACAGCACGCGCACTGCGCGTTCGTTGACTTCGCGGCATAGGCAATGCTAACCAAATTATTCGCGGTAACCAACTACGAAAGCCTGAAATACTGGGCTTTTCGCGATGTCGCGCCGCGTGGAAGATTAGGGACATGGGATTTCGCTCGAGGGTCGTCGTTGCGGCGCTGCGCACCAGCGCCAACGTCATCGACCCGCACAAGGGGGCGGTCTTGCCCGAGGGCCGTATCGCGGTGATCGCCGTGCCCCTCGCGGCCCTCGCCTACTACTACTTCGTGGTCTACCGACGCCGCGACCGCTGAGGGTGGATCCGACGCCGCGTTACGTGCCCCTCGACGCGCGGGGCTGGCGGCTCGCGATGGGACTTCGGCCCCTCGACCTGAGGAACTGGCTCGAACTCGACGAGCACTACGAGCGCGACCTGGCCGAAAAGTCCGGGCTGCTGGACCGGTGCTTCGACGTCGTCGTGGCGACCGAACCCGAGGGTGATGCGGGAAGCCGCGAACTCCTCCGCGAAGTCCAGGACTTTCTTCGCCGCGTCCACCCCGAGGTGGCGACCAGGGTCGACGAGAACGAGCACCCGATCGTCGCGGCGAGTCGACTCGTGCAAGAGGATCTTTGCGTGCTCGTCAAAGACGACGAGTGGCGACTGCGCGCGGCCTGCGTGTGCTTTCCCTCGCGCTGGGACCTCGCCCAAAAGATCGGCACCACGCTCGACGCGATCCACGGACCCGTGCCGCACTACGACGAGGTGCTCGCGCGTCCGACGAATGGCTTCTTCGATCGCCTCGGCCCCGAACGCGCGTTCTGGCGACTCAACTGGACGCTCCTCGATAGCGCCGCGTTGCATCAGCCGAGTGCGGCGCGGGTCGCCCCGAGCGGGCAGCTCGCCGACTGGTTCTTTCGTGTCGAGCGCCAGACGCTTCGCCAGCTCCCATCGACGAAGGCAATCGTCTTCACGATTCGCACCTACGTCACGTCCGCGGCGACGCTCGCGCGCAGCGACGGCGACTTCGTTCCCGCGCTGCTCTACGCGATGGAGAGTGCGTCGCCCGCTACCCAGGCCTACAAGGGTTGGACGGGTGTGGCCGCCCGACTGCGCGACGCGTTAGTCGCGAAGTAGGTCCTTCGCCACGGCGACCACCTGCATCTCGTCGGTGCCGGCGTAGATGCGCAGCACGCGGGCGTCGCGACTGAGCTGTTCAACGCGGTACTCGGCGATGTAGCCGTTGCCGCCGAGAACTTGGATGGCGTCGTCGGCCACCTGGCACGCGGCCTGGGCGGCGTAGAGCTTCATCGCCGACGCCTCCGCGAAGCTGGCGCTGACCCCGGCTTTCGATCGTTCGATGTGGGAAAACACCAGGTTGCGGACGTTGACGCGAGCAACTTCCATGTTCGCGAGCTTGAGCTGGATCAGCTGGAACTCCGCGATGGGCTTATCCCAGAGCACGCGATGTTTCGCGTAGTCGATGGCGATGCGCTCGCACTCTTCGATGATGCCGAGCGCCATCGCCGCGACGCCGGCTCGTTCGGCGACGAAGTTGTCGCGAGCGCTGGCGCGCCCCGAGCCGGGCGCTCCCTCGGTCCCGCCCAGCAACCGGTCGCGACCGACGCGCACGTCGTGGAGGAAGACGTCCCCGGTGGGCGAGCCGTGCTGGCCCATCTTGCGCATCGGTGCCGACTGCTCGAGGCCGTCCATGCCGCGGTCCAACACGAAGGTGAGGACCTTTCGTTGGCGCACGTCCGCCCCGTCGCCCTCGTCGAGTTTGGCGTAGAGGACGATCGTGTCCGCGTAGGGTCCGTTGGTGATCCACGTCTTCTGGCCGTTCAGCACGTACTCCTCCCCGTCGCGCCGGGCGCTGGTGCGCATGCCCCCCAACGCGTCCGAGCCGGAGTCGGGCTCGGTGATCGCCCAGGCGCCGATCTTCTCCAGGGTCATGAGGTCCAGCGCCCAACGGCGCATCTGTTCGGGCGTGCCGAGCTTGTTGATGGTCCCCGCCGCGAGCCCGGTCGAGACGCCGAGCGAGGTGACGAGCCCCGGGCTCACCCGACAGAGCTCGACGGTGGGAATCAGCGTGAGCGCGGGGTCCTGGGCTCGCGAACCACTCGGCGCCGTTTCGCCCGCAACTTTTCGCTGGTAGAGACGCTCGAAGGTGTCTCGCGCGACCTCGCTGAGTCCGAAGACCTCGAACATCTTTCGCAAGATGTCGTACGGCGCCACGCCGTGGTGCTCGATGTCATCGAGGTGGGGGCGAATCTCCTCATCGACGAAGCGACGAACGACGTCGATGATCGCTCGGTGTTCCTCGGACCACTCGTACATGCGCCACCCCCGATGACGCCGTCACTCGACGACGCCGGCCTCAGCCTAGGAGGAGCCCCTCGCTTCTACGGTGGGGCCGCTCAGTAGATCGATCAGCGCCGAGAACCACGACGTCTCGACGTAGGCGACCACGATGGGCCCCACGCAGAGCCAGAGGTCGTCGTGGGCGGCGACCGTGAAGAGGGTGAGCAGCCCCACCTCGAACACCACGCGCCAGAGCCTGGTTCGCCCGAGTCGTCGCGTCGCGAGGAAACTCGCCACGAAGAGGTTGAACCCGGGGATGAACGCCTCAACGCTCCAGCGGCCGTTCAGCTCCCTCACCCCGAACGCGCAGACCACCGAGCCGACCACGAGCAGCGCGACGGCGACGTTGCTCGCCGCGAGCGCGAACCACCAGGGCACCGGGTGCGCCGTCGCGGGCCAGTGCGCCAGGACGCCCACCAAGAGCGACAGTCCTCCGAGGACCCCCACGATGCCCACGACCAGGACGCGGCGCAGCGCTTGGATCAGCGAGACGTCGGCGACGAGCGACGTGGTCGCGACGGGGCTCGGAAAGGGCCGAGTGACCTCGGACCATTCCGCGCCAGTCCACACGCGCCACTGGCGTCGTCCCGCCGGGTCGGGATACCACCCCGGCGGGACGGCCGCGGGCGCGGAAGAGGTCACCCCACTAGCCTCGCATAGCAACGAAGGGGGACGAGAGTGAGTGATCGTCGAGGGGCCGCCGCGCCCCTATCCGGTGCCCAGGATGACGCGGAGTTTGACGAAGCGATCTACGAAGAGGCGGTGAGCGAGGTCGCGGCGCACGCCGTGGGGTGGTCCCGGACATCGCCCAAGGAGCGAGCGGCGTTGTTGGCGCACGTCGTCAACGACACCGCCGCCGTGGCTCGCGAGTGGAACGAAGCGGCGTGTGCGGCTAAGGGCTACGACCTCGAGAGCCCCGAAGGGGCGGAAGAGGTCTTTAGCGGCGTGACGACCTTCGTGCGGATGGCTCAGGCCCTGCGTCACTCGATGCTCGACCTCGAGCGGTACGGACGACCCCGCTACCCCGGACCCGTGCGGCACAAGCCCGGGAGCCGCATCGCGGTGCAGGTCACGCCGGCCAACGTGTTCGACCGACTCTTCTACGGCGGCGTCACCGCCGAGGTCTGGATGGAACCCGGCGTCACCGAGGATCAGGTCAAGGCCTCCCAAGCGCCGGCCTATCGCTCGCCGGGTGAGTACGCGGGGGTCTCGCTGGTGCTCGGCGCGGGCAACGTCGCCTCCCTCGGGCCGCGCGACGTCTTGAGCAAGCTCTTCGCCGACGGCAAGGTCGTCGTCCTGAAGGCCAATCCGGTCAATGAGTACCTCGTGCCCTACTGGCGACGCGCGCTACGAGCACTGATCGAGCCGGGCTACCTACGCATCGTCACCGGCGGCGCCCGGGCGGGTCGTTACTTGACCGCGCACGACCTCATCACCGACGTACACGTCACGGGGTCGGACAAGACCTACGACGCGATTGTCTTCGGCGTGGGCGAGGAAGGTGCGCGACGAAAGCGCGAGAACGACCCGCTGGTCACCAAGCCCGTCAGTGGTGAACTCGGCAACGTGTCACCCGTCGTGATCGTGCCCGGCGAGTGGACGGCCAAGGAGATTCGCTACCAGGCCGAGCACGTCGCGACGATGATGGCGAACAACGCGGGCTTTAACTGCCTCACGCCGCGCGTGATTATCACGTGGTCCCAGTGGACTCAGCGCGAGGAGTTCTTCGCGGCCCTCGGTGAGGTGCTGTCGTCCCTGCCCGCGCGCCGCGCGTACTACCCCGGGGCCGCGGAGCGGCGAGCCGGGTTCTTCGCGTCGCACCCCGAGGTCGACGAGTACGGCGAAGGGGCCGAGGGCACCACGCCGTGGACCCTCGTGCGCAACGTCGACGCGTCCAACCTCGAAGACGCGGCCTTTAACGTCGAGGCCTTCTGCGCCCTCACCGCCGAGACGGCGCTCGAGGGCTCGTCGCCGGCTGACTTCCTTCGACGCGCGACGGTGTTCTGCAATGAGGTCGTGTGGGGCACCCTGTCGATGACCCTGCTCTGTGACCCTCGGTCGATGTCGGACCGCGAGACCGGAGCGGCGCTGGAAGAGGCGGTCGCGAACCTGCGCTACGGCTCAATTGGCGTGAACATCTGGCACGCGTTGAGTTTCGCGCTCGGCACCCCGTCGTGGGGGGCGTATCCCGGCCACCCGCTCAACGACATCCAATCCGGACGCGGCGTCGTCGGCAACGCCTACCTCTTCGATCGACCGCAGAAGTCGGTCGTTCGAGGGCCCTTCGTGGCCCGGCCCGCTCCGGCGTGGTTCGCGACGAACCCTCACGCGATCGAGGTCGCGACTCGGGTGCTCGACTTCGAGGTACGACCGTCCTGGTTGAAGGTACCCGGGCTCGTGCGCGCCGCGTTATAGGTCCGAGGGCACGCTGAGCACGGTCGTGACCCCGACCGCGGCGCAGACCTGTGAGCCACACGCCGCCGCGATGAGCGGCGTCGGAACGTAGCGCAGTCGTACGTCGGTGACGACTCGACCGCGCACCAGGGCGAGCCAGGGCGCCGCGTTCGCGCTACCTCCCGCGACGAGACACGTCGCGGACGGCGTACAGGCGAGCGCTGACGCCGGACTCGACAACGTCAACGTCGTCCAGGTGCGCGCGAAGGTCCTCGAGCGAACGAGTACCGAGCCCCGGGCGTCCTGGGCGAGCGCGTCGCAACGGCGCTGCACGCACGACAACGACGTAAGAGTCGTCCAGCTGCTCGGCGTCGTTTGCACGCTCCACGTCGCGCCCGCGTCGCGCGTGACGTAGAGGGAGAACTCGTGCGTGGCCGACAACACCCCGAGGGCGCAGTCGCTGACGGTGCCGCAGGCGAGCGTCGTCACCGCGTCGCCCCTCGCGAACGCGATCGCCTCAGGTGTGCCCCACGTGAGACCACCGTCGCTGCTCTCGATGAAGCGCGGCGGACCGCTGTCGGCGCCGGTGTCCACCAGCGCGCAGTCATCGAGGTCACACGTCAACGCGTCGACGCCAATGCCGCCCGGTGGCGCCGTCGCGGTGCTGAGGCTATGTCCCGCGGCTTGAAAGAGCCAGAGCAGATCGCTGCCCGGCTGGGAGCCACCGAGGAGACACTGGGTGCCCGAGCACGCGACGGCGTCGATCAGCGGTGACCGGGCTGAGGGGACGGCGAGCGTCAGCCAGTTGCCCTTGGGCGTCGCGAACTCCGCCACCGCGTCGGGGACCGCGTTCACACTGGACGTGCCCACGGCGACGCACGCGTCGTTGCGGGTGCACCCCACCGTCGAGATCGGCACCGAGATGCTCCGCGCGGGGGTCCCGGCGGCGCTGACGTGGGGTCGCACGGTGGCGCTCGGGTGGTGCGCGCAACTCGCGAGGGCCAGCGCGCCGAGCGCGAGGGCCGCGACGAGGCCCACCGTTGAGCGCGCGTGGCGAAAGTGGTGTCTCATGATCCTCGTCATGCCCGCGGCTGGTGGGAACTACTGGACCGAACGAACCGCGGCGCCGAGCACGCCCAACCCGTCGGCGAGTTGTTCGTCGGTGATCACCAGTGGCGGCAGGAGTCGGATCACGTTGCCGTAGGTGCCCGCCGTCAAGGCGACGACGCCGTGTTGCTGGCAGTACGCGACGATGGCCTTGGCCGCCGCCGCGTTGGGCGTGGTCGTGCCGGGCTCGATCAACTCGATCGCCACCATCGCCCCGCGGCCGCGCACGTCACCGATGACCGCGACGTCGCGTTGGAGTGACGAGAGAGTTTCGAGCATCGTCGCGCCGAGTTCGCGGGCTCGCGCGATGAGGTTGCGGTCGCGCAACGTCTTGATGGTGGCGAGGGCCGCCACCGCCGCGACCGGGTTGCCGCCGTAGGTTCCCCCGAGGCCTCCCTCGTGCACCGCGTTCATCAGATCGGCCCGGCCGGTGACGGCAGCCAAGGGCATCCCGCCGGCGAGGCCCTTGGCGGTGGTGACCATGTCGGGGACGACCCCTTCGTGCTCGACCGCGAACCAGTAGCCCGTGCGGCCGAAGCCGCTTTGGATCTCGTCGGCGATGAAGACCGCCCCGTGCTCGCTCGTCCACGTCGACAACGCCGGTAGGAAACCTTCGGCGGGCACCACGAATCCACCCTCGCCCTGGATCGGTTCGATCAACACGGCCGCGACGTTGCTCGCCCCGACGTCGGTCTCGATGATCTTGATGGCCCGCGCCGCGGCGTCGGCGCCGCTGAGGCCGTCGCGGTAGGGGTAGCTCATCGGGACGCGGTAGACCTCGGGCGCGAAGGGACCGAAGCGGTCCTTGTAGGGCATGTTCTTCGCGGTCAAGGCCATGGTCAAGTTGGTGCGGCCGTGATAGGCGTGCTCGAAGACGATGATCGCGCTGCGGCCGGTCGCCAGGCGGGCGATCTTGACCGCGTTCTCCACCGCTTCGGCGCCGGAGTTAAAGAGCGCGGAGGTCTTCTCAAAGGTGCCGGGCGTCAGGGCGGCGAGCTCCTCGCACACCTCGACGTAGCTCTCGTAGGGCGTCACCATGAAACAGGTGTGGGTGAACTTGGCGACTTGCGCGCTGACCGCATCGACGAGCTCCGGAACGGCGTGACCGATGCCGGTGACCGCGATGCCCGAGCCGAGGTCGAGGAAGCGGTTGCCGTCGACGTCGACCAAGATGGCGCCTTCGGCGCGATCGATGTAGACCGGGAAGCCGATCGTCAGGCCGGCGCTCACCACCTTGGTGCGGCGCGCCTGGAGGGCCCGCGACAGGGGTCCGGGTATCTCGGTGACGACGTTGCGCTCGGTGCCGACTGAGGAATCGAGTGATGAAACCATGACATTCTCCTGGTCCGACTCGTGCGAGTCGCGACTCCTAAGCGTACCGTCGTCGTGTCCTGGGGTCCGGGGCGAAAAACGGGTGACCGTGGTCACCCGTTTCTCGCGCTGGCGGAGGAGGTGGGATTTGAACCCACGGTGCCCGTAGACACAGCAGTTTTCGAGACTGCCCGATTCGGCCGCTCTCGCACCCCTCCGTCGACGAGTCTACCGTGCCGCTCCTCGCCGCCTTGGGGCGAGGCTGACCTACGCTTCGACGTCATGAACGATGACGAAGGGTTCATGCGTGACGCGTTGGCGCTGGCGCGACGCGCGAGTGAGCACGAGGACGTGCCGGTCGGCTGCGTGCTCGTCGAGGACGGGGTGGTGCTCGCGGTGGGGGAGAACCGTCGCGAAGCCGACCAGGACCCGACCGCGCACGCCGAAGTGATCGCGCTGCGCGCCGCCGCCGCCGCCCGGGGGCGCTGGCGACTGGTGGGGGTGACGGCCTACGTGACCTTGGAGCCGTGCGCGATGTGTGCCGGGGCGCTCATCAACGCGCGAGTGGCGCGCGTGGTGATCGGTGCGGCCGATGAGAAGGCGGGCGCGGTCGGTTCGCGCTACAACCTCTTGAGTGACCCTCGTCTCTTACACGAGGTCGAGGTGACCTACGACGTGCTCGCCGAGGAATCGGCCGCGCTGCTGAGCGCGTTCTTCGCGACGCGACGCTGAGGTCGCGCCCGATTGTGGCGCGACGGACACGCGGCGCTCACGCTCGCGCCACCTCCCAGACCTAGGTTGAAGACGGTGTTCAATGACCTCGATCAGACCCTCGCGGGACAGCGCACGGTGGTGGTCGGCGCGGGCATTGTGGGCACCACGCACGCCCTCTTCGCGCTGGTGCGCGGGGCGCAGGTGGTGCACCTAGAACGCGACCCCGTCCCGCGCGGCGCGACGGTGCGCAACTTCGGGCTCATCTGGGTGAGCGGCCGGGCCGCGGGTGGTGAACTCGCGCTCGCTCTTCGCGCGAGGGAGTTGTGGGAGGAGATCGCCGCGACGATCCCCGGCGTGGGCTTTCGCGCCAACGGCTCGTTGACCGTGTTGTGTTCCGACGCGGAACGCGAGGTCGCTCGACGAGCGCTCGAGCGACCCGACGCGGCGGATCGCGGCTTCGAACTCCTCTCACGCGATGAGGCGCGCCAGCGCAACCCGGCCCTCCAAGGTGACTTCGAGGCGGCGCTCTGGTGTGGCCGCGACGCGGCGGTCGAGTCACGACTGGCCCTTGGGGCGATGCGTGGGTGGATGACCGCGACCGGGCGCTACCAGTACCTCCCGGGTCGTGAACTCGTGGGTCTCACCGAGAGCGGGGTGCTCGATCACCGAGGCGAGCGCCACGCGGGCGACCAGGTGTGGCTCTGTGTGGGGGCGAGCCTGTCCGGTTTCGCCGCGGAACTCTTCGAGAAGGAGCCCCTGCGGCGTGTGCGCCTGATGATGGCCGAGACCGAACCGCTCGGTCGGGCCCTGACGACGTCGGTCGCCAACGGCGACTCCTTTCGCTACTATCCGGCCTTTCGCGAGGACGCGTCGTCGCTGCTCGACGAGCAAGAGTCCTACGCTCGCCGCTTCGCGATACAGCTGCTCTGCCAGCAACGCCTGCACGGGGGACTCACCATCGGCGACACCCACGAGGTCGACGAAGCGGGTCTCTTCGAGACGCGAGACCGCCCGATGGACCTGATCGTCGCGGCCGCGCGCTCGGTGATCGGCCACGACCTTCCCCCAATCGAGCGACGCTGGAGTGGCGTCTACCACCAGGTGGAGGGGAGTGGCGCGGAGCGGTACTACCGGCGCGAGGTGGCCGACCACGTGGTCGCGATCACCGGGGCCGGCGGGCGTGGCATGACGGCCGCGCCGGCGATCGCGGAGGAGAGCTTCCTATGACCATCGAACTGATCTGCTTCGACATGGCGGGCACGACCGTCGACGACCACGGGCTCGTGCTGAACGCCTTTCGTCGCACGATTGACGATCTCGAGGTGTCGGGGGACGAGGCGCGCGACGCGGAGGCCTACGTGATCGAGACGATGGGTCAGTCGAAGATCGAGGTCTTCACGGTGCTCTTCGGTGATCGCGCGTCGAGTGCCAACGACGCCTTCGAGCGCCACTTCGTCGAGGCGGCGAGTGAGGTCGGGGTGAGTGAGGTGAAGGGCGCCCGCGCGGCGGTCGAGACGTTAAAGACCCGCGGGGTCGCCGTCGCGCTGACGACGGGTTTCTCACCCGCGACGCGCGAGGTGCTGATCGATCTGCTCGGGTGGTCCGAACTCTTCCCCTTGCGCGTGTCGCCCGCCGACGCCGGTCGTGGTCGTCCGACCCCCGACATGATCCTCCTGTGCGCACTTCGCGCACGAATCAGCGCCGTGCAGACCGTGATGGTCGTGGGCGACACCGCCTCGGACATGCAGGCGGGTCGACGAGCGGGGGTCGGACAGTGTGTCGGGGTCCTCTCGGGCACCGACGACCAGGCTCGACTCCTGGCGAGCGGCGCCGACGTGGTGATGAACTCGGTGGCCGAGCTGCCGAGGTACGTGTCCTTGCTCGATCACTGACGCAACGTTCGCGAAGAATCCCGGCGTTGGACACACAACGTCGCGCGGGACGTCACCTGGCGCTAACCATGCACTCTTACTCTCGGGGCGAGTCACCAACGAGGTGCTCACTTTTAGGAGGCTTTAGGCGTGATTTCAAACAAACTAAGGATCGCCTTCGCGGCCGGCCTGGTGGGGACGGCCCTGACGACCGTCGCCGTGGTCGGCGGAGCGAACGCGGCGACGAAGAACGTCAACTGGTCAACGGTGACCTCAGCCAAGGCGGGCGGCGGCATGAGCGCGTTGATCAAGGCGGCGAAGAAGGAAGGTCACGTCAACGTGATCACGATCCCCCTGTCCGGTTGGGCCAACTACGGCGCGATCATGAAGGACTTCACCAAGAAGTACGGCATCAAGATCAACGACCAGAACCCCAACGGTTCGAGCGCCCAGGAGATCACCGCCATCAACACCCAAAAGGGTCGCGCAGACGCGCCCGACGTCGTGGACGTGGGCACGAGCTACGCCACCGGTAACGAGAACCTGTGGGCTCCCTACAAGGTGGCGACCTGGTCGGACATCCCGAGCTCGGCCAAGGACGCGAGCGGACGCTGGTACGACGACTACGGCGGGTACGTCGCGATCGGTTGTGACACCAAGATCGTTACCACCTGCCCCACGTCCTTCGCCCAGTTGACGAACCCGATGTACAAGAACGAGGTCGCCATCAACAACGACCCGACCTCCGCGTCGGCCGCGTTCTACGCGGTCTGGGCCGCGGCGATCGCCAACGGCGGTTCGTTTAGCAACATCCAACCGGGCATCAACTTCTTCGCGACGTTGAACAAGGACGGCAACTTCGTACCCGGGGGCACGGCCGCCACGGCGGCCTCGGGCGCGACGCCCATCCTGATTTGGTGGGACTACCTGCAAAACGGCGTCGCGGCGAGCGTGCCCGGTTGGAAGTCGGTCATTCCCTCGGACGGCACCATCGCGGCGTACTACACCCAGGCGATCACCAAGGACGCCCCGGACCCGGCGGCCGCTCGTCTGTGGGAGGAGTACCTGTACTCGGCCACCGGCCAGAACCTGTTCCTCCAGGGATACGCGCGCCCCATTGAGTTGGCGGCCATGACGGCCAACGGCACGGTCAACAAGACGTGGCTCGCGGCCCTGCCCGCCGCTCCGGCGGGTGGACTCACGTTGCCCACGCAAGCGCAGGTGACCGCGGCCGGTGCGACGGTGGACGCCAACTGGGCGTCCGCGGTCAGCGGCAGTTAGTCCGCGCAGGTCATGACGGTTCTCTCCGACTACGACACCGCGACGCCCGACGGCGACGTCGCGAGTCGCCCGGGTCGGGGCAGAACTGGCGGAGTGGGAGCGCTGGTTCGTTCGTTGCGAACCAGCGCTCCCGTGCTCCCGTTCTTGACCTACGTGATCTTGGTGCTCGGGGTCCCGACCGCCGTGATCGTGCTCTACGCGTTTCGATCGAACACGGGGCACTTCACCTGGTCGAACATCCACACGATTCTGGCGGGCGGTCAGTATCGCGCCGGCTTTGAGACGAGTCTCAAGTTGGCGGTGGTGACGGCGGTGGTCCCGGGCGTCCTCGGGACCCTGGTCGCCTACGCCCTCTCTACGTCCGAGCACGCTCTCTTCAAGCGAATCACCTCGGCGACGGCCGGCGTCCTCGCGCAGTTCGGTGGCGTCAACTTGGCCTTCATGTTCATTGCGGGCTTCGCCGCGACGAACGGAATCGTCACCGAGTGGTTGCGGCCCCTCGGTCTGGACCCGTGGAACCACGGATGGAGCCTCTACAAATTTTGGGGCGTGGCCTTCGTGTACGTGTACTTCCAACTTCCCCTCATGGTCCTCATCATCACCCCGGCCTTCGCGGGCCTTCGTCCCGCCTGGCGCGAAGCGGCCGAGAATCTCGGAGCGTCACGCTGGCGCTACTGGCGCCACGTGGGCATGCCCGTGCTGACGCCCGCCATCCTCGGCAGCATGTTCTTGCTCTTCGGCAGTGGGTTCTCCGCCTACGCCACCGCCGAGGCGTTGACCGCCGGGACCATCGCGGTGACGCCCATTCAAATCGGCGCCATCTTGCAGGGCAACGTCATCGCCGGTGAGCAGAACATCGCTTACGCCCTGGCCTTCGCCATGATCGTCATCTTGCTCGTCACCGTCATCTTCTACGTGCTCCTACGACGAAGGACGACGCGATGGCTTCGTTAGAGTTCGGCACCCTCCTCGCCGATCCCTCGACGACTGACCAACCCTTCGCGGACGACGCGCCGGTCACTCGACGTCGTCGACGCGTTCACTGGGGTCGCGGCACGATCCTCGTGGTGGCGGCGCTCTACTTCGTGGTGCCGTTCTACGCCGCGATGGCGTTCTCCCTGCAGCGACCGACGGGTGGGTTCTCCTTACAACCGCTCAGCCAGATCGCCTCGGCGCCGGGTTTCCTCTCGGCGCTGTGGCTCTCCACGCAGCTCGCCGTGATCACCATGATCGTGGTGATGCTCTTGATGGTGCCGACGGTCATCTACGTGCACCTGCGGATGCCGCGATTTCGACGAGCGATGGAAGTGATCACCATCCTGCCGATCATCATTCCCCCCATCGCGTACTCCGTGGGGGTCTTGGAGTCGGCCCCTTCGTGGCTGCGGTCGTCGCAGTACTTGCTGGCGATCGTCTACGTGATCTTGGCGATGCCCTACGTCTACCGATCGCTCGATTCGGGTCTGGGGGCTTTAGATCTTAAGACGCTGGTGGAGGCGTCGCGTTCACTGGGCTCGGGTTGGATCTCGACGATCTGGCGGGTGCTCGTGCCCAACCTTCGCTCCGCCTTGATGTCCGCCTCGGTGCTGACGATCGCGCTGGTGTTCGGCGAGTTCACGATTGCCAACGTGGATAACTGGACCACGATCCCGGTGTGGATCTACCTCGCGCCGACCGACAACCCGCGGGTGAACACGTTGGTCGCCATGATCGCCTTGCTCGCGACGTGCGTGGTCCTCACCTTGATCGTGTCGCTCGATCGATCGCAGTCTCGAGACTCCAGGAGGAGCTGATGGCCATGGCAACCGACACACCGACGAACGTCGAGACCCGAGGTGCGTCCCCGAGTGGCGCGCCGGTCGTCTTTGACAACCTCACGCGCCGCTTCGGCGCCACGACGGCGCTGGACCGACTCTCCTTGGACATCGCCCCGGGGGAGCTCGTCGCGTTACTCGGACCCTCGGGATGCGGCAAGACCACGGCGCTGCGGGTGCTCGCGGGATTTGACCGTCCGGACCTCGGTCGCGTGCTGGTCGACGGCAACGACGTCTCTCACGTTCCGGCCCAGCGTCGCGACATGGGCATGGTGTTCCAGAGTTACTCGCTCTTCCCGAACATGAACGCCCGTGACAACGTGGCGTTCGGTCTTCAGATCCGTCATCAGCGCACCGCCCAGCGACGCGCGAAGGCGGCGGAGCTCTTGGAACTCGTCGGCCTTGGTGAGCACGTCACCAAGTACCCCCACCAACTCTCGGGCGGTCAGCAACAGCGCGTCGCCCTCGCGCGCGCCCTCGCCATCGAACCTCGCGTCCTGCTCCTGGACGAACCCCTCTCGGCGCTCGACGCGAAGGTCCGCGCCGAGCTGCGCGACCAGATCCGCGCACTGCAGCAGCGTCTGGCGATCACTACGGTCTTCGTCACCCACGACCAAGAAGAGGCCATGTCGATGGCCGACCGGGTGTGCGTCATGTTCCAGGGTCGCGTCGAGCAGGTGGCCACCCCGTCGGTCCTCTACTCACAGCCCGCCACGCCCTTCGTCGGTCGATTCGTCGGCGTCTCCAGTCGCGTCGCGGTGACCCGGCGTGGTGATCACGTCGAGGTGCTCGGCCGCGACGTGCCCATCCGCGGCGACCTCGCGGCGGTGCCCGCGGGCGAGCTCGAGGCCCTCCTGCGCCCCGAGGACCTCGACGTCACGGTCAATCCGAACGGACTCGGCGTCGTCACGCACCGTAGCTTTCTGGGCGCCACGACGCGCGTGGGCGTGGGCATCGCCGGCGCGAATCTGCGCGTCGACGTGAGGAGCGCTCAAGCGGACGACCTCGAACTCGGGACGCGCGTCGACGTGAGCGTCAACGCTCGAGACGTGCTCGTGACCACGCGGCAGCCGTCGTCGTGATGAGTTCCTCGTAGTCGCTCATCGCCCCCACGTCGAGGCCCTCGATCTTGCCCTGGTCGTCCCAGGAGCGCAGATCGAGCGCCGCGTGAAAGCCGGGGTGGGCCTCGAAGCGTCGACACTGCCCCTCGCTGAGGGGACCACCCTGGGCGACGAGCGTGTGCCGGGACGCGGCGGAGAGCAGATCGAAGTAGTGGGGTTCTCGGGTGCAGCGCCAGCGCTTCGCGGTGACGTGCAGTGAGACCGGTAACGCCACGGCCGGACCGAAGAGCGGCGCGAGTACGCGTGCGCCGATCAGTTCGTGATCGTCGTCGCGCTCGGCGAGCGTGAACGCGGCGTCGTTCTGCAGGTCGGCGACGAGGTGACCAACGTCGTGAAAGAGCGCCGCGACCACCAGCGCGTCACTGGCACCGGCTCGACGCGCCAACGCCGCGCACTGCAGCGCGTGTTGGGTCTGGGTCAGTGCTTCACCGTAGGGCTCTCGTCCCCGGGTCTCGTAGAGCGCGACGAGACCGTCGAGGTCGCTGACGGTCGAACCCGCGTGGCCTGGGTCTCGAACCACGAGCTAGCCCGTTCGAACGTTGCGGTGGCCGTCGTCGGACCACGGCTCGTCGGGGAGACGCACGATGCGAAACTCGATGGAACGCCACGGATCACTCGTTTCGCGCACGATCGACTCCGTCGGTCGGTTCCGCTCGGCGGTGACCCGCGCCGCCAGGAGGGGGTCGCGGTACATCACCGTGTCGAGGCCGCCTCCGGAGTGGTAGGGACGGCGTGGTGAACGCCACCGCCGCCACCCCGAGCCCAGGCTGAAGTTGCGGCGCATGCCTGCACCCTAGGAGGGCGAAGTTACGGCCACGTGATGGAACGTCGCGCGTCGTGGGCCAATTAGGGGCATCCGGTGAGCGCGGGGCTTCACCTCAAGTTCTCTGTCCGGATTCGGGAGGCGACGGGCCGAGGACGTCCCTAAATTACGTGGCGTGGAAGATCTCGACGACGTGCGGTGGCGGGCGGTGGAGACCCGTGACGCGCACCACGACGGCGTCTTCTTCTACGCGGTGCGCTCGACGGGCGTCTACTGTCGCCCGGGCTGCGGTTCGCGACGTCCCCTACGAGCCAACGTCGAGTACTTCGCGAGCGCACTGGTCGCTGAGTCGCGGGGGTATCGGTCCTGTCGACGGTGTCGCCCCGACGCCGTGGAGCTCACCGATCCGACGTTGAGTGCGGTCGTCGACGTCTGTCGACGCCTCGAGGTGGACGGGGACGTGAGCGTCGCGACGCTCGCGTCGGCGGTGGGTTACAGCGAGCGACACCTGCGGCGCACGTTCAACGAGTTCGTCGGGGTGACGATAGGGGCGTACCGACGCACCCTTCGGGGGGAGCGAACCCGCCTCGCCCTTCGAGAGGCCACGGGGGTCACCGAGGCGGCGATGGAAGTGGGGTACGGATCGATGAGAGCGTTTTACGAACACGGGTCCCGCCAACTCGGCATGGCGCCACATCGCTACCGCGACGGCGGCCGGGGAGAGACGATCCGCTACACGAGCGTGGAGACGCCGCTCGGCGTGGTCGTCGCCGCGGCGACCGAGCGAGGTGTCTGTTCGATACAGCTGGGCTCCGACGAGTCGGTGATGACCGCGGCGCTCGTTGAGGAGTTCCCTCACGCGCTGATCGAACGTGACGACGAATCACTCGAAGAGCTCGCGGTCGTTCTCGCGGGTGCGGTACGGGGCGAGCCTGGGGCCATGCGCCTGCCCCTCGACGTCGAGGGAACCGCGTTTCAGATCCGAGTCTGGGAGGCGCTGCGGTCGATCCCCGTGGGGGAGACCCTCACGTACGCACAGGTCGCCGCCGCGATCGGCGCCCCGCGCGCGGTTCGCGCCGTCGGCTCCGCGTGTGGGGCGAACGCGGTGGCCTTGGCGGTGCCCTGTCACCGGGTGGTGCGAAGTGACGGTTCCCTCGGTGGCTATCGCTGGGGCGTCGAGAAGAAGTCGGCCTTGCTTCGTGCGGAACAGGAGAGGTCCGTGTCGTAGCTCCTCCGTCTTGACCAGGGAGTACGGACATTCTTCGAAATAACTATTGACAGTACCCAAAAGGCTAAGTAATATAGCCAACATGACAACCACACCACACTCCCGTACCTCCACCCAGTTCATCGATCGTCCCGGTGGGCGCGTCGCCTACGAGGTCGCCGGCCACGGCCCGCTCGTGGTCCTCGTGCCGGGGATGGGCGACCTCCGACAGACGTACCGGTTCCTGGCGCCTTCGCTCGTAGAGAGTGGGTACCGCGTCGCCTCGAGTGACCTTCGAGGACACGGCGACAGTGACGCCACGTTTCCCTCCTACGGGGACGAGGAGACCGCGGGTGACATCCTGGCCCTCGTCGACGCTCTCGGGGGACCGGCGATCGTCATCGGGAACTCGATGGCCGCGGGCGCCGCAGTGATCGCCGCCGCGAACGAGCCCCACCAGGTGTCGGGACTCGTACTCGTCGGACCCTTCGTGAGAAACGGCGGCGGCGCGCTGCAGCGTCTGATGTTGCGCGCGATGCTCGCTCCTCGGTGGGCGGCGGCGTCGTGGAAGACCTACCTGCCCAAGCTCTACGCCGGGCAGCGTCCAACGGACTTCGACGACTACCGCACGCGAGTCATCGCCAGTCTCCGACGACCGGGCTACGCGAGGGCGTTCTCGTTGACCACGCGACTCAGCCACGACCCCGCCGAAGCGCGATTGGACGCGGTCACGGCGCCGGTGTTGATTCTGATGGGCGACCGCGACCCCGACTTTAAAGATCCGCGGACCGAAGCCGATTGGATCGCGCAGCGACTGCACGCGAAGGTCGTCATGGTCGAAGAGGCGGGTCACTACCCTCACTCGCAGCAACCCGAAGCGAGCCTCGCGGCGATTGACGCCTTCATTAAGGACGTCGTTGCGCGTGCCTAGGGCTGGACTGAGCGAGGAGCTCGTCATCGAAGAGGCGGCACGCCTCGCCGACGAGGTCGGTCTCGAGCAGATGACCTTGACGGTGCTCGCCGAACGCCTGGGGGTTCGCCAACCTTCGCTGTATAAACACGTCGATGGCGTCGCGTCGCTGCGCCGCGGCATCTCGTTGCGCGCGAAGACCGCCCTGGCCGAGATCCTCGCGAGGTCCGCGGTGGGCCGTTCGCGCGAAGACGCGATCGTTTCGATGTCCGAGGCCTATCGACGCTGGGCACTCGCACACCCGGGTCAGTACGAAGCCGCGCAACGCGCGCCCGCGGAGGGTGACGACGAGGACCAGGCCGCAAGTCGTGCGGTGGTGGAGATCTGTGCCGACGTGCTGCTCGGCTACGGGCTCGAGGGTGACGACGCCATCGACGCGATACGGGCCTATCGCTCGGCGCTCCATGGCTTCCTCTCGCTCGAGACCTCCGGGGCCTTCGGACTGCCCCGAGACGTCAATCGCAGTTTCGATCAACTCATTCGCGCCCTGTCGATGACCTTCACCAACTGGCCCGCCGTGACGTCGACGGCGAGTGACGCGTCGTGACGACCTCGGGGGTGGTGACGAGTGCACCGCGCCGGTGGCTACGCCTCGAGGCCGCGGGGCTGCTCGGTGCGTCCCTCGTGGCGTTTTCCTACACGGACCAGTCGTGGTGGCTCATCGCGCTCGTGTTCCTCGCGCCCGACCTCTCGGCAATCGGCTACGCGCTCGGCACTCGGTGGGGTTCGTGGTGCTACAACCTGGCTCACGCCACGCCCGCCCCGCTGGCCCTCCTCGCGCTCGGGTGGTGGACCCACGACCGTCTGGTGCTCGCCGTCACCTTGGTGTGGTTGATGCACGTCGGCGTCGATCGCCTGCTCGGTTACGGGCTCAAGTACGCAGATGACGCTCAGCACACGCACCTGGGTCAACTCGGGATTCGACACCGTGCGTCGTACGCCGCAGCGAGTGCGCGTACCTCTTCCAACTGAGGCACCGTCTCTTATGTCGCGACACATCGCAGTGGCGGAGGAGGTGGGATTTGAACCCACGGAAGGTTTCCCTTCACACGATTTCCAATCGTGCCGATTCGGCCGCTCTCGCACTCCTCCTACGTGGCAGTCATTTCGAGAAATGAATACCGGCTCGCAAGGCTACTTGAGGGCGCGTCGCGGCCACTCCGGTATCCTGGAAACGCCGAGGTTGAAAGCGGTGGTCGGGTCCCGTGCGACGGCCTTTCGTGAACCGAGTCAGGGGTGGAAGCCAGCAGCTCTCAGCGAACTGTGTCGGGTGCCACGGATCGCCTGGCCATCGCTTTGGACCCCGGCGACTGACAGCCCACCATTAGCATCAACGCATGCCATCTCGGAAGGAAACGCCGCCGTCGCTTGACGGGGTGACGTCGCTGTATCGACGTTTTCGCCCGGGTCGCTTCGCGGAGTTACGTGGTCAAGAGCACGTCGTGCGCGCCCTCCAGGGCGCGGTGGCGAACGACCGGGTCTCTCACGCCTATCTCTTTTCGGGTCCGCGCGGGACCGGTAAGACCACCACCGCGCGCATCCTCGCGAAGGCGCTCAACTGTCAAAATCCCGACGACGGCGACGCCTGCGCGGTGTGCGAGAGCTGCCTCGCCATCGCCAAGGGAACGTCGCTGGACGTGGTGGAACTCGACGCGGCCTCGAACAACGGGGTCGACGACATTCGCGACATCATCGCGGGGGCGTGGCACAACACCCCGGGCCGCTGGAAGGTCTACATCTTTGACGAGGTCCACCAGCTGTCCAAGGCCGCCTCGGCCGCGTTGTTAAAGACCCTCGAAGAGCCACCTTCCCACGTGGTGTTCGTCTTGGCGACCACCGACCCGCACAAGGTGCTGCCCACGATCCGCTCGCGCACTCAGCACCTCGAATTCCGTCTGCTCGGCGCTGACACGCTCTCCACCCTGCTGCAGGACGTGCGAGGTGCCGCGAGTCTTAACGTCGATGACGCAACGATCGATGCCGCAGTTCGTCTCGGCAGAGGCTCCGCGCGCGACGCGTTGAGCGCCCTCGATCAACTCCTCGCCACCGGATCGGTCGTCGAGACTCAGCCGGAGTTCGACGGGCTCTTTGACGCACTGACGCGCAACGACGCGGTGGCCGCGCTTCGCGCACTGGCGATCCTCGCGCGCGAAGGGTGGGACCCCGAGCAACTGGCCGAGGTCTTCGCCGGTGAGGTCCGTCAGGTCTTCCTTCTTCAAGTCGCCCCCGACGTCGCCGACGCCGTCGACGCCGATCGCGAGCGTCTGAGCGGGTGGGGTGAACAACTCGGCCTCGCGCGCAGCGTGCGGGTCCTCGAGACCGTTGGGCGAGCGATCAGGGAGATGAAGAGTGCCCCCGAGAAGATGGTCATGTTAGAAGTCGCGATGGTGCGACTCACCAAGCCCGAGCTCGACGTCTCCTACGAGTCGCTCGACGAGCGACTCACGCGACTCGAACGAGGGGCGATGCGACCCGCAGCGTCGAGCGCGCCCGCACCGCCGCCGCTTCGACCCATCGGCGCGACGTCGAGCGAGAAGGAGCCCGCACCACTCAGCCCACCCCCGAGTGCTTCCGCGCCGTCGCGCGACGNNTGGCGACGCGACGTCAGCCAAGGTGGCCACGCCATCGCTGGAAGAGATGCGAGCGCGGTTCATCGAGCACGTGATTCCTCGCACGTCGCGCTCGGCGCAACTCTTGTTGCGCTCGGCGAGGATCGAGTCGGTCGAGGGACTTCTCGTGACCATTGCCGTGCCGAGTGAGGAGATGCGTCAGAACACCGAACTCATCGCCCAGGGACTCAAGGGTGCCCTCGAGCACGAGTTCAAGTTGCCGCTCACCCTCTCGTGGACGGTCGACCCGACGGTGGTCGCCGCCCCCGCCGCCGCGTCGGCGCCCGTGCGACGAGTCACCTCGCCGCCGCCCATCGACGACGATCTCGACATCGAGGTCGAAGGTGACGAGCCGGCCTTCATCGTGGAGTCGGCCGCCGACCACCTCATCACCGAGATGTTCCCGGGCGCGCAGGAGATCAAGTGAACTACCCACCCGCGCTGCAGTCGGTCGTCGACGAGCTGGGACGATTTCCGGGGGTGGGACCCAAATCCGCGCAGCGCATCGCGTTTTGGCTCATGCGCCAGCCGAGCGAGGACGTGGAGCGTCTCGCGGGAGCGCTCTTTGAGATGAAGACCAAACTGTCGTTCTGCGAGCGCTGTTGCAACATCGCCGAGACCGGCGGACTGTGCGCGATCTGCGCCGACGCGCGACGAGACCAGACAACGATCTGCGTGGTGGAGAGCCCCCCCGACGTCGTCGCCGTCGAACGTTCGGGCGCCTTTCACGGGACCTATCACGTGCTGCACGGCGTCTTGAACCCCTTAGAGGGTGTCACCCCCGATCGACTGAAGATCCAAGAACTGATTCAGCGACTGCACGGGCCCGTGAAAGAAGTCATCCTCTGTTTCAACTCGAACGTCGAAGGTGATCACACCGCGATGTACTTGAGCCGTCTGCTCCAGGTGCCGGGACTCGTCGTCTCCCAGCCCGCGAGCGGGCTACCCGTTGGCGGCGACCTCGAATTCGCCGACGACCTCACGCTCGGTCGCGCGATCGATGGACGACGGGTGCTGAGCGACTAGAGGTTTAAGCGAAACGCACCACGCAGAACGCTCCGGCGATCACGCAGTAGATCGCGAAGGGCGTGAGCGTCTTGGTCGCGAAGAACCGCGTGAGGAAGCGCACCGCGAAGTACGCGGTCACCATCGCGAAGAGCGCGCCGACGAAGGTCTGCGTACGCACCCCGTCGCCGAGGTGGCCAAAGAGTTCGGGCAGTTTGTAGAGCCCAGCCATCAAGATTACCGGCGTCGCTAGGAGGAACGAGAAGTTGGCCGCGTCCTCGTGATCGAGCCCACTCAGCAGTCCCGCGACCATCGTGACGCCGCTACGCGAGATGCCGGCGAAGAGGGCGAGGATCTGCGCTGCGCCGATGCGCACCGCGCCACCGGGGCTGACCTCACCCAGGGCGAGGTAGGCGGCGTGACGGCCCCGTCCGCGTCGCAGCGCCTCGCCGAAGAACAAGATCAACCCGTTAAGGGTGAGGAAGATGGCCGCGGCCAGCGGCTTGGCGAAGAGTTCACGCAGCTTGCTCTCGGCCAGCACGCCAACGATACCCACGGGGATCGAGCCGATGGCGAGCAGGACGAGCATGCGGTACTGCGGGTCAGTGGTCGCGTCGAGTCGCCAGAGCGACGAGGCGCCTCCCTCGCGCGTACGGGCAAGCTGTCGAAAGAGCCCACGAAAGAGCGCCACCCACGTGCGCCAGTAAAAGGCGATGAGTCCGAGCGCGGTGCCGACGTGGAGCCCGACCAAGAAGACCAGGAAGAACGACTGCTTCGAGCTCTGGGTGGACACGAGGTTGTGCCAACCAAAGATCGCGGGGACCAAGACGCCGTGACCGAGACTCGAGACGGGAAAGAGTTCGGTGACGCCCTGGACGACGCCCATGACGATCGCCTGGAAAAAGGTCAGCGACGCGTGCACCCGACCAGGCTAAGTCAGTCCTCATTCCAGGCGAGGGAAAGTTTGAAAGACTGGGGCCGTGCGATACCTCACCATCGTGCGTCACGCGAAGGCCGAGCGCGCCGCGCCCGAACAGGGCGACTTCGAGCGCCGGCTCAACGACCGCGGGCGCCGTCAGTGCGAGGCGCTGCGCGCGTGGGCGAGTGACGCGAGCGAGTTGGGAAAATACGGACCGACGACCGCGCTGGTGAGCGCCGCCGCGCGCACCCGCGAGACTTACCAGCGAGCCTTCGAGGGCACGCCCTTCGTCGCGGAGTGCCAGTTCTCGGAGTTGATCTACAACGGTGTGCACGACGTCTCGGCCGACGACGTCCTGATCGATCTCGCGGCCATCGACCCGGTGACGACGTCGCTGCTCGTCGTCGGGCATAACCCCACGGTGCTCGAATTCATCTGGAACCTCTCGGAGGAGTTGCCCGACTCGTTGCGTCAGGGCTACCCCCTCGCGGGGGCCTACGTGTTGGGCCTACCCGAGGACGAACAGGTGGGGCGGGGCCCCTACCCGCTCGTGGCGCGTTACGTGCCCGATTAGAGCGAGCGAAGGATGGCGGCGTCGCCCTGGCCGCCCCCACCACAGAGCGCCACGGCCGCGACACCGCCGCCGCGACGACGAAGCTCTAACAACGCGCTGAGCGCGATGCGGGTACCGGACATGCCCACGGGGTGGCCGAGCGCGATGGCGCCGCCGTTGACGTTGACCTTGTCCTCACTGATGCCGAGGTCGTCGCTCGAGGCGAGTCCCACGGCGGCGAAGGCTTCGTTGATCTCGAAGAGGTCAATGTCGCGTACCTCGAAGTCGGCCTTCTTCGCCGCCTGGAGGATCGCTCGCGAGGGTTGGGTGAGGAGCGAGGTGTCGGGACCGGCGACCTGCCCGTAGCTGACGAGCTCGCCCAGGGGCGTGAGGCCGAGTTGGTGGGCGCGCTCTTCGGACATGACGAGGACCGCGGCGCCGCCGTCGGAGATCTGCGAGGCGTTCCCGGCGGTGATGGTGCCGTCCTTCTCGAAGGCGGCGCGCAAGGTCGCGAGGGACTCCGCGGTCGTCTCTCCGCGGACGCCTTCGTCGACGCTGACCATCACGGGCTCCCCCTTGCGCTGGGGTACGGCGACCGGGACGATCTCCTCGGCGAACTTGCCCGACGCGATCGCCGCGGCGGCCAACTGGTGGCTGCGCGCCGAGAACTCGTCCTGGCGCGCGCGGGTGATCTGACCGTGGTTGTAGCGCTCGGTGGCGAGGCCCATGGCGCAGTGGTCGAAGGCGCAGGTGAGGCCGTCGAACATCATCGAGTCCACGACGCTCTGATCGCCGATGCGGTAGCCGGCGCGGGCGCCCGGCAAGAGGTAGGGCGCGTTCGTCATCGACTCCATGCCGCCCGCAACGATGATGTCGGCCTCCCCGGCGCGAATCATCAGGTCCGCCAAGTAGATGGTCTGTAAGCCCGAGAGGCACACCTTGTTAATCGTCGTCGCGTGGACGCTTAAGGGAATGCCGGCCTTGAAGGCCGCTTGGCGGGCGGTGATCTGGCCCTGGCCGGCCAGGATGACNNAGGTCCTGGGCGCTCAAGGTGGCGAAGGCTCCCGAGAGCTTGCCGATGGCGGTACGACTTCCGGCGACGATGACGCTACGTGGCATGGCGACTCCTTTACGGCGATTCCCGCGACGGGAACCATCAGAAACGATAGACGTTCGTCTTCACCCGGGGAGCCGTCGGGGTGGACGCTGCGCGTTGGGTCACGCGGCGCACCAACTAACCTCGCCCAGATGAGTGAGATTCTCGACGCCGTACTCGCGGGCGCGTCCCCGGAGACCCTGGCCGAGTTGCCCATGGCCACGACCACGCGTGCGGTCTTCGTGCGACGTGACGAGCAGCACATGTTCGAGGGGCTCTCGAGCGCCGAGAAGGACCCTCGAAAGAGTCTCCACGTCGACGAGGTGCCGGTGCCCGAGTTGGCGCCGGATGAGGTCTACGTCGCGGTGATGGCGTCCTCGATCAACTTCAACACCGTCTGGACCAGCATCTTCGAGCCGCTCTCCACCTTCGGGTTCTTGGACCGCCTGGCTAAGGAGTCGATCTGGGGTGCGCGCCACGCGCTCGACTACCACGTGGTCGGGTCCGACGCCTCGGGCGTGGTGTTGCGGGCCGGATCGATGGTGCGCAACTGGAAGGTCGGCGACGAGGTGACCGTGCACTGCAACTACGTCGACGACCAGGACCCGAGCAGTCACGACGACTCCATGCTCGCGAGCAACCAGCGCATCTGGGGGTTCGAGACGAACTTCGGTGGTCTGGCCGACGTGTGCGTGGTGAAGGCCAACCAACTCATGCCCAAGCCCACCCACCTGACCTGGGAAGAGGCCGCGGTCAACGCGCTGTGTAACTCGACGGCCTATCGCATGTTGATCTCGCACAACGGGGCTCCGGTGAGTGAGGGCGACAAGGTGCTCATCTGGGGCGCGTCGGGCGGACTGGGCGCCTTCGCGGTGCAGCACGTCTTGAACTCGGGCGGCATCCCGGTGGGCGTGGTCTCGAACGACGCCAAGGCGAAGTTGTTGCGCGACCTCGGCTGTGAGCACGTGATCAACCGCGAAGAACAGGGCTACCGCTTCTGGATCGACGAGCACACTCAGGACGAGAGCGAGTGGCGGCGACTGGGCAAGGACATCCGCGCGTTGGTCGGCAGTGATCCCGACATCGTCTTCGAGCACCCCGGTCGCCAGACCATGGGCGCGAGCGTCTTCGTCGCGAAGCGCGGCGGCACCATCGTGACCTGCGCGGCGACGAGTGGGTACATGATCGAGTACGACAACCGCCACCTCTGGATGAGGCTCAAGACCATCAAGGGTTCGCACTTCGCCAACTACCGCGAGGCCTGGTCCGCGAACCAGGCCATCGTCGACGGGCGAGTGGTCCCACCGCTCTCGGCGGTCTTCCCCCTCGAGGGCACGGGCGAGGCCGCCTTCGAGGTGCACCACAACCGTCACGAGGGCAAGATCGGCGTGCTCTGTCTCGCGCCAAAAGAAGGACTCGGGGTCAGCGACCCCGCGCTGCGCGCGCGCGTGGGCGAGGACCGCCTGCGGGTGTTCCGCCGGGCGTCGGAGGGGTAGTGGACTCNNCTCATTCGCGTGGCCGACTCCTACGTGCAGCTACTCACACCCACGCGCGAGGATTCGCCGGTCGGCAAGTACTTAGCCGCGAAGGGCGAGGGGCTGCACCACGTGGCCTATCGCGTCGCCGACTGCGCGATCGCGTTAGAGGCGGTCAAGGCCTCGGGCGCGCGCGTGATCGATGAGGCCCCGCGACCGGGTTCGCGCAACACGACGGTCGCCTTCATCCACCCGAAGGCTTCCTTCTCGACGTTGATCGAACTGGTGCAAGAGAACTAACCGACGTACTGGTTGGTCCACTGATCGGGTTACTCGAGAGTTAGAAATTCTTACTTCGCGGTAACGAAAAATTCCTACTTCGCGGTAACGCGGAAAGTGAACGAACGTTGCGCGGCGGAGCGTCTCGCGGGCGATTTCGCACTAGGAATTCTCCAGCACTCGTGGCTAGCCTGAAAGCCATGGAGCATTCAATGGCGGAACGTCTCAAGGAGCTCGAGGCCTTCAAGGCCGAAGCTCGCGTCGCGGGTGGCGAGAAGGCGATCGAACGCCATAAGGCCAAGGGTCGCATGACCGCGCGAGAACGTCTCGAGTATCTCCTCGACGAAGACTCGTTCCAAGAGCTCGACATGTTGAACCGACACGTCGCGTCGGGCATGGGACTGGAGGACTCGCGTCCCTTCTCCGATGGCGTGATCACCGGTTTCGGCAAGATCGACGGACGCAAGGTCTGCGTCTACTCCCAAGACTTCACGGTCTTCGGTGGCGCACTGGGCGAGACCCACGGCGAGAAGATCCAAAAGATCATGGACCTGGCGACGACGATGGGCCTGCCGATCATCGGGCTCAACGACGGCGCCGGCGCGCGCATTCAAGAGGGTGTCGCGGGACTGAACGCCTACGGCGGCATCTTCAAGCGCAACGCGCGCGCCTCGGGTGTCGTGCCCCAGATCTCGGTGATCCTCGGGCCCTGCGCCGGCGGTGCGGTCTACTCTCCGGCCCTGACGGACTTCATCTTCATGGTGAAGGACTCGAGCCACATGTTCATCACCGGCCCCGANNGACTTCATCTTCATGGTCCAGGGGACCAGCCACATGTTCATCACCGGGCCTGACGTGGTGAAGACGGTGACCGGCGAGGACGTGACCCTCGAAGAGCTCGGCGGCGCGCAGACCCACGCCACCAAGTCGGGGGTGGCGAGTTTCGTGTTGCCCGATGAGAAGAGCGTGCTCGACGAGGTGCGCTACCTCTTGTCCTTCCTGCCGTCGAACAACATGGAAGAGCCGCCGCGCATCATGACCGGCGACGACCCGAACCGGCTCTGCGAAGACCTGCGCGAGTTGCTGCCCGACTCCCCGAACCAGCCCTACGACATGAAGAAGGTGATCACCTCGGTCGTGGACGGCGGTGACTACATGGAGGTGCACGCCAGCTACGCCCAACAAGTCACGTGCGGCTTCGCGCGCCTAGACGGTCACACCATCGGCCTCATCTCGAACCAGCCCCAGATCCTGGCGGGCGTGTTGGACATCGCCTCGAGTGAGAAGGCCGCGCGCTTCGTGAGGACCTGTGACGCCTTTAACGTGCCCATCGTCACCTTCGTCGACGTGCCGGGCTTCATGCCCGGGGTCGAGCAGGAGTACGGCGGGATCATCCGTCACGGGGCCAAGTTGCTCTACGCGTTCTGCGAGGCGACCGTGCCGCGCATCTCGATCATCACGCGCAAGGCCTACGGCGGGGCGTACGTGGTGATGAACTCCAAATCCATCGGCGCCGACCTGGCCTACGCCTGGCCGACCGCCGAACTCGCGGTGATGGGCGCCTCGGGCGCGGTGAGCATCGTGCACCGACGAGACCTCGCCGAGTCCGACGAGCCCGAGGCCCTTCGCGCGCAGCTCATCGACGAGTACGAGGAGCGCTACGCCAACCCCTACATCGCGGCCGAACGCGGCTTCATCGACGACGTCATNNGGGAAACGCGAAGAGTTGCCCAAGCGCAAGCACGGGAACGTGCCGCTATGAACTACGGTCTGCCCCCGCGTCCGCAGCTGCCGCCCGACGAGATGGCCGCCCTCATCGCCGCCGCCGAGGAGCTACTCAAAGAGGAGCGTCGGCGCGTGCGCGACCAGCCGCCGTCGTGGCGGTTCTCGGGTCGGTGGTTCAACGCTGGTCCCTACGCGCTGCGTCGACCGCACCACGCGAACTTCTAAACGCTCGCGGCCTCGATGAGGTCCAAGAGGTCGTCCATAATCGCCGCCATCGAGTAGTCCTTGGGCGTATAGACCGCCGCCACACCGAGCCCGCGCAGGATCGCGGCGTCGTCGTCGGGCACGATGCCACCCACGACCACCTGCGCCTCGACGCCCGCCTCGCGCAACCCCTCGATGACCCGCGGCACCAGGGCCAAGTGCGAACCCGAGAGGATCGAGATCCCCACCACGTCCACGTCCTCGTCGCGCGCCGCGGCCACGATCTCCTCGGGCGAGAGACGGATGCCCTCGTAGACGACTTCGAACCCGGCGTCGCGCGCGGCGACGGCGATCTGCTCGGCGCCGTTGGAGTGTCCGTCCAGCCCGGGTTTGGCGACCAAAAGCTTCGGCGGCGAACCGCGCTTTTCGGTGAGTACCTTCGAGCGCGCCACCAACTCATCAAAGTGCACGCCGCGTTGCGCGACCCCGCCGCGCACCCCGGT
>PLER01000049.1:7083-57911 GCA_003136495.1 Acidimicrobiaceae bacterium | reverse complement strand
CGCGCGGCCCTGACTCATTCTCCACGGCGGCACTCGAGAGTGCAAACGGGAGTCGGACTTTAGTAGTAGTGCTTGCGCCCGCCGACGGCCCGACCGGCGGAGCCCAGGGCCCAGAGAACGACGCCGATGATCAACAAGATCATCCCGATCGACCAGAGAATGGGGACCCCCAGCAGGAATCCAATAAGAAGTAACACGACGCCCAGAGTGACCACGATGCTCCAATACCTCATCCGTCTACCCCAGAGCGATGCTCGCCCAGTCCGTATCTCCAACCTACCGTCGACCCGCGTCCCTTCAATCGGTCGAGGTCCTCGGCGCGATTAGTGGGCGGGACGCGGTGAGACGNNAGCGCGGCCAGCGCCAAATTCAGCTCGTACCCCGGCGTCAGGGACTCCGAGTTGATCCCGTTGGTCCAGGTCACCGTGATCATGGCCATAATCATGTCGCCCACCAGCGCCAGCCCGGCGAGTCGAGCGCCGAGCCCGAAGATGAGGGCGACCGCCCCGCCAAATTCGATGACGCCACCGAGCACCGCAAAAAATCCGCCGGGGTGCAGGTGTGCGGTGTTGGAAAAGAAGAGCGCGGTCGCGTGCAGCCCGGGTCCGTTGAACGCGCCGAAGAGTTTCCCGGCGCCGTAGTAGAGGAAGATCCACGCGAGCACGATGCGAACCACGATGAGCAACTCATCGGTGAACGGCGAGGTGGTCTGCGTGCGCACGAGCATCGCGAGAGCGCTCCGGCCCCGCAATGGCAACGACGTCACGACTCCACCACGCCTCGACCCCGGGGTGATCGCGACGAGGTGCGCGGCGCGCTCGCGTCGTCGGCGACGGGCCGAAAGGGTGCTACGAGTTGAGCCAGCATGACGAACACGTGTCGCGGTCGCGTGGTGGCCTGTTCGACGACGAGCGGCCGCCCGGGCAAGCCGGTGTCGGCGCGGATCGTCGCCGCGGTGGGAAAGACCGCGCGGTGGAAGAGTTGGTCCCAGATCGTGAGGGCGAAGCCCAGATTGACGTCCTGGGGGCCATCCAGTTGGTGGTGGATCCGGTGGTAGTTCGGACTGACGAACACCCGGCCCACCGGCCCGAAGCCGAGGTTGGTGTTGGAGTGCTCGAAGGCCACCACTGCGGCGTAGACCACGAGCATCGTGGTCGGGACAGCGCCGTTGGCGAGCAACACGATTCCCGGGATCAGCGCGATTAAGTAGGAGACGTGGATCAGCGGGTGGGTGCGAAAGACCGTCAACACGCTCATGTCCTCTTGGGAGTGATGAAGTTCGTGGAAGCGCCAGAGCATCCGTACCCGATGATTCGCGAAGTGGGCCAGCCAGTTGCAAAAGTCCATCGCAACGAAGATCGCCGCCACGAACGCCCAGCGAGGTACGACGCCGATGCGGGGTACGACGACCCAGGGCAGTGAGTGGCGCGCCACTTCGGCGAAGGAGAGCGCCAGCGCAGCGCCCAGGGGGACGACGAGCGTCGCGTTGAGGATCGTGTAGAGGAGGTCCTGACGGTAACCCCGAGCGAACACGGGACGACGCTGCGCGGGGTGGAGTCGCTCGACGACGAGAAGGACACCGAGCACGACGAGCGTGATCGGACCAATGACCACGATCTTCAAGCTCGTCAACGACTCGGAGAAACTGGCGCCACCCCAGTGACTCGACCACCCGATCGCGACGAGGGCGATGGCGATGGCGACGATGGAGAACGCCGGTAGGTAGACCCGAGATGAGATCGACCGTCGTACGCGACGGGCCTCGCGCGCCAGCGCCGCGCCGGGGTAGGCGTCGGCGCTGCGCCCTCGCGCGTCTAGGAACAGCGACACGAGTCGCTCTCCGCCGTTGCCGCCGCCACTAGAAACCGACTCCGCCGCCGCCTGGACTCGTGGTCGTCGTCGTCGCACCACCCGCACTCGGCTTCACGGTGACCACGGCCGACCACTTCCCCCACTTATCGGTGACGTCGCCGTGCACCTGTCCCGGCTGCGTGTCCTTGAAAAACCGGTAGAGCGGCTTACCGTCGTAGGTGACCTGGAACAGCCCGCCCGCGCGCTTCACCGACCCGAGCTTCGAGGCGGCGACGCCGCTGCCGGCCGTCGCCGCGCTGACCCCCTTGGGTAGGAGCACCGCGGGCCAGATCTTCAGACAGGCCGTCGCACAGGCCGTCGCACTCGGCGAGAGGGTGTACAGCGTCGTTCGATTCGTGAGCACCGTGCCAAAACTTGACGTCTTGTCCGCCGAAATCACGAGGGACTTCGATGCGTGGCTGGAGGCGGCGCCCGCGGAGCCTGGGAGGAGGGCGAGCGCCATCGCTGCGCCCAGCGTGAGCGTCACCGCCGCGTACCGCAGCCCAGGTGAGCGCCGACGAACGCTGCTCTTCTGTGTCGCACTTTCCATGTCCGTCATCTCCTCGTTCGCTCGAGCCACGGGCGCACCCGTCGCGACGCACTTCACGTCGCCCCGGCGAACACTTCTTCGCCGCGTTGACGTTTCACGCCACGTAGTACTACGGAACGTGTGAGCAACAAGATCACTCTTTTCAGCGTCGCGCGATCGCACGTGCGCTCCAGCGACGCTCCGAGGTCCTCGCCTTAACTCAGTGCGACGTGGACGCGACGACGTGACGTTGGACACACGGCCTCGAGGTCAGCCGTGCAGCCGCGCACTCGCCAGAACGACGCCGTTCGCCGCGATCAAGCGCGCACCGCGCACCTCTCTCGCGGGAGAGGTGAGCCGCGCACTCCACGTGCCGTAGCCCGCGGAGAGGCCGAACGTACCGACGGTTTCGACCTTCCCCCCGGCGAGAATCTCCTCACAGGTGACGGTGCCCGACCACGTGTCCCGCGTGATCGTCATGACCATCCACGGGCGTGACCCCGTCGACACCACCACGTTGCCCACGACGTGACCATGGGACGTGAGACTCGCCTCGGTCGGATGGGCGATCGCCGAGGGAGCGGGTCCCGTGCCCACCCGACCCGGAATGAGTACGCCCAGGCCAACGCCGAGGATCACCACCAGCGCCGCCGCCAGCGCGATCACCCCGGCGCGTCGGCGCCGGGTCCGCGCGTGTGACGCGCGGTGCGATCCCAGCCGTTGAATGACGCGAAGCTCGAATCCCGGAGGCGGTTCCACCTCCGGTCCGAGTTCGAGCACCTCGTCGGCGACTGACGAGAGTTCAGCAAGTTCCGCACTGCAGAACGCACAGTGCTCAACGTGTTCGAGCACCTCCTCGCGTCGTCGTCCCGTCGCGACGCCGAGCGCCACGGTCGCGAGGTCGTCTTCAAAGGGTGCGCACTTGCGTCGTTCGTCGCCGCGGCGGCTCATCGGGCTTCCTCAGTCACGACGCCTTGGCGAAGCTTCGCCATGCCTAGGCGTATCCGACTCTTGGCGGTACCGAGGGCGATGCCATCAACTTCGGCGATCTCGGCGGCGGTGCGGCCGTAGAGCGCCGCGAGCACCACGGCGCGTCGCTGCTCCACGGGCAACTCCATGATCGCGCCTCGGACCCGCCGCGCGGCCTCCGTAGCGATCGCCGCGTTCTCTGGTTGGTGGTGACCGCTCGTAAGTTCAAGAAACACCCGATCACTGGGATCAGTGGGCACGCCGCGGCGAACGCGCATCGCGTCAATGGCTAAGTTGCGCGTGATCGTGAGTGCCCAGGTCGACACGGCGCCGCGGCGAACGTCGAAGACCTGGGCGTGACGAAAGATTCTGATGAACGCTTCTTGGGCCACGTCTTCGGCGTCGCCGGAGTCGCCCACGATGCCGAGCGCCAGTCCGTAGAGGCGTCGCTGGTAACGGCGGACGAATAACAGGCCCGCCCGCTCGTCACCGATCGCAACGCCCGCCAGCAGTGCCTCATCGGAGGCGCTGTCGTCCCTTGAAATCCACCGACTGGTCACCATAGGTACTACGGCGCAGCGGCTCGCAGAGATCACGGTGCGCCGACAACCCCCGTTTGAACGTTACTGGCGCCCGGCCGCGGCGACGGCCCGTCACGGTGATGCGTCATCGGCGACTCTCTAGAGCGAGGGGTCGCCTCGAAACGAGAATCGAAACGTCTTCACGGCCCCGTCCACTTTGTAACGCACCACGAGGAGCGAGAAGAGTTTCCCCTTCGACGTCGATACCGGAGACGAGAACCGGACCGAGCTGTTCGGGAAGTAGGACATCTTCGACGCCGCGCAGTACGGCTTGCACTGGTTCTGGGCGAACGTGGTCACACCGGTCGCACCCGTTGAGGTCCAACTCGTCCAGCGCGTCTTGGTGAGCTGGGTGTACGCGTCGGCACACGTGATCACGAACGTGCTCGGGCGAGCAACCGTCGTGCCCTGGCACGTGACGACTTTCGCGTCCACCCTCGCGCCAATGGCGGGCGACGGCGCCCCAGTGGGTGAGGGCGACGAGCCGAAGGCCCCGTACGCCGCGCCAGTGATTGCACCCGCGACCGCGACGCCAGCCAGGGCCATCGCTAACCACCTCAATCGTCGGCGTCGCTCGCGTTGCTTCGCCTCACGAAAAAGTAGCTGGCTCTGATGCTCCACTGTTTCAAGGGAAACTGGCGCGTCATCGCAGGGCGGGGGTGCGGTCAGAAGGTTCATTGAAGCTACTATAATTGTTTTCATGGGCTCTTTCAAGTCACGTGAAGATGACTCCGATTTTGGCCTCACGCGACTCGATCGACGCGACCCGATGCTCCTGCACGAACAGGTCGCCGCCGAGATCCGACGGGCGATCAGTCAAGGCGAAGCGAGCCCGGGCGAGCGTATTCCCCAAGCCAAAGACCTCGCCGCCGAACTTGGCGTCAACACGAACACCGTCCTTCGCGCGCTGCGCGTACTACGCGAGGAGGGCGTTATCGAGATGGGACGAGGTCGATCCATTCGAGTCACGGATCGACCCGACCGCGGCACGGTCGTGGCGAAGACGAAGGAACTCGTCGAACTCGCTCGTCGACACGGCGTTCACCGCGACGAACTCATCAACTTGATGCTCGAACTCCCGGGTCGCTAGGCCACCAACCTCGCGGGCGGACCGACTCAGGCGGCGTCGCCCAGTTCGACCTCGTCGGCCTCCGCGGCCTCGTCAACGACGGGGGCCGCGGCTGGCGCACTCGGTCGAAGGAGCTGGGCAATGGAGACGGCGGCCAAGCTCACGCCCGCCACGAGGGACAGTCGGACCAGTCGGCGCGACAGGTGCGGTCCGAGACGGAGCGCTCCCGTTCCCGAACTCATCAGGGCAATCGACATCGCCAAATTCGTGAGAGGAAGTTCGAACCCGCCGTTTTGAGCGAGCGGGCCCTGCTTGCGGTGCACGGTACTCGCCACGGCCATCGTGCCGGCGACCATCAGCGGTCCCAAGGGATCAGCGATTCCCGTGGCCGTCAACACGCCGCCACCGAGTTCACTCGCGCCCGCCAGCGCAGCCATCGGCTTCGACGGTCGTATCCCCATGCCCGCGAATCCCTTCGCGGTGGCGCCGAGGCCGCCTCCACCGAAGGCCCCGAAGAGCTTTTGGGCGCCGTGCACGGCGAGGTAGACGCCGAATACGACCCTGGCAATAAATAGACCCACGTGACGCATCGCATCGCTCCTTCGAGTTGAAACACCGCAGTCGCACACCGACGTCGACGCGACTGTCTTGAAGGTGAAGTTACCGGTCGGAGTCGCGCGCGTGACGCGCGGTACCGGTGACCAGCCGAGCGAGCGACTCGACGAGGATCCGTGTCGGACGTCACGGACCATCTCATGGCCACCCTGACGTCGGGCCAACGGGCGGCCTAGGGTCGAGGCGTGACGGCGCGGACCCCACACCCCTCACCCGAGCACGAGGCCGAGTTCGATGACCGTCGTGCGCAGCAACCCGAGTCGACGGAGTTTGTCGAACACGTACTCGAGGTGGTTCGCTCGATCCCCTCGGGTCGGGTCATGACCTACGGCGACGTCGCCGCCACCTTGGGCACCCGCGGTGCCCGAGCCGTAGGAACCGTCATGGCCCGGCACGGATCCACCGTGCCGTGGTGGCGGGTCGTGCGCGCGAGCGGACTCGCGCCGAGCGGGCACGAAGAAAGAGCGTGGGCGCACTACCTCGCCGAAGGGACGCCACTACGCGAGGGACTCGACGACTACCGAGTGGACCTCGCGAGGGGGCGCTACCGTCCGCCGTCGTGACTCGTCGNNGACTCCTCGGCCACCGAGATGTCGTACCAGGAATAGAACTCATCGCGACCGCGCCGTTGTGCGCGCAGGTGCTCCGGGTGGCGGGCCCACGCCCGGTGGCTCGCCTCGTCGACGAATCTCACGACGGTGACGCGTTCGCCGTCGGGCGCGGCGTAGAACTTCTGGTCGATGAAGCCCGCCATCGAGGACGCGATCCGGCTCATCTCTTCGGCCAGCGGCTCGTACTCACCCTCGACCCCGTCACGAAGTCGACTGCGAAAGACGGTGACGATCGTCATAGCTCAAATGTACCGACGTCGAGTAGTCGGTGATGGGGTGACGCGCTACGAGTCGGGGAACTGACGCCGGATCGACGCCGGCGCGCGAAGGAGATAGCTCTCGAAGAGCAACGAAGCGAGAAGTTCTTCTTCGACGTCCCCTAGGCGAATCAGCACCGCGCCGTGGCCGTCGTAGTGCGGGGCGGTGAAGATCGAACCATCGCTCTCTTTGAGCAAGAACTCCTTCTCGTCGATCTCGCAGAACACCACCAACACCTCGGCGTCACCCACGTCACGTTTCGAGCGGTCTCGCTCGCCCCACAACCGACAGAACGCTTTGTCGCGAACCTTCAGTGCGGGCGTCGCGTACGACGTCGACACGCTGACCTCCGGCAGGTGTTCGCAGAGACGCACGACGTCATCGAACGTGGCCACGTCGTCCCTTCCTCCTGGTATGGACCGATGGTACCGCCGTCGACTCGACGTTCCAGGTTCGACGCCGAGGTGCGCCTAACCCGCGAGGTCGCTAGGGGCGACGCCAACGCCACCCTTGGCACTGCTCTCGTAGGCGGCGAGAGCGACGCGCAGGACCTCGATGGCCTCCTCGCCGCTCCACCAGAGTGGTCCTTCACCGCTGCGCAACCAGCGCAGCCAGTGCCGTCCCGAGTCGCGAAAGCTGCTCGCCCAGTCGTCGTCGAGGGCGTGATAGGCGCGTAGCTCGCCGTCGAGATAGACCTCGAGGCTCGGCTCTTGGAGGCCGCGACCCGTGCAGCGATTCACTCGCGCGAAACCGCGGCGCCCGGTGACTTCCCAACGTTCGTCGTTGGTGTAGTAGTCCGATCGCAAGTACATGTCGACCGCGAGGGTAATGTCCCACACGCCGCGCACGCCGTTGTCGTGCTCCCACACCAGCGTCGTCGGCGCGTCGACCTCGATGCCCGGCACCACTTCGGTGGAGCCGACCCAGGCGCGAACCTCACGCACCGGACCGAAGAGCCATAACGCCGTGGAGAGTTTGTGCCAGCCGTCATCAAAGAGCAGGACCCCGCGGCCCCGTCGCGACTGTTCGAACTGCCACTCGTAGGTGTCCCCGGGCACGTCCCACCCGCCACGACCACTGGCCACCATCTTGAGGTGATAGCCACTGATCGCGCCGAGCTCGCCCGAGTCGACCACCTGTTTGAGTTTCACGAGGGGTTCGTAGAACAGATAGTTCTCCATCACCCGCAACACTCGTCCGGCGTCGCTCGCCGCCGCCACGATACGTTGCGCACTGTCCAGGTCACTGGCGAGGGGCTTTTGCAGATTCACGTGCCAACCGGCGGCCAGCGAAGCGACCGCCCCCGCTTCGTGGTGGGCAATCGGTACNNCGCACGGGGAAAGTCGCCTTGACGTTCGCGACGGCGAGCCTCGCGCGGGTCCACGAGGGCCACGACCTCGACGTCGTCGTTCTCCAGGTACGCGCGAACGTTCAAGTCGTAGATGCGCCCCAGTCCGATAATGGCGACGCGCACCGGACGATCAAACGGTGAGAAGTCCGGCGCGGGACGATCGTCGCTCATGCCACAGGTTAACGGCGCGACTCGCGCGCCCTAGGCCCGCGAGCGCAGCGCGACCCACTGCGCGTAGCGTCCCCGGCCCTTGAGCAGGTGGTGCGCGCCGGACTCGTCGTGCACCTCGGCGACCAGTGGGGACGCGGAGACGCCGAGGGCCCCGCCCACCATCACCGCGAGCGCCACCAGCTCCAACGCGACGTCGAGGGGGCCGCCACGAAGACGCTCACCGAAGAGCACGTGGCCGACCGCAATGGAGACGAAGGGATTGACGAGGATCAACGTCGACTGCGAGGCGGCGAAGGGTCCCACCTGGAAGGCGCTCTGCATAATCACGAAGGAGCCGAGGCCGACCACGGCGATCGCGTAGAGCTGCCAGGAGGTGAACAGGCCACCCCACCCCACGACCAGCACGTTGGTGAGCGATTTGGTGATCGCCGCCAACAACGCGAAACCCGTCGACGCCGCCGCACCGAGCAAGAGTGCGCGTCGCCAGGCGGGCCCCTTCGATCCGAGGGCCACCAACGCCGCCACGACGATCGCGGTCGCGGCGGCCGCCTCGAGCCAGCGCGCGTCACTGGGCACGCGCGCTCCCGCGGTGGGCGAGGCGACGAAGAGAAAGACGCCGAGGCCGAGCGCCGTGGCGCCGGCCGCCACGAGGTCGCGCGCGCGCAGCGGCGTGAGGTACCACAGCCAGAGGATCACGACCAAGATGACGAGCTCACTCACCATGATCGGCTGGACGACGTCGAGCGAACCCAGATGAAGCGCCACGGCTTGGCTCGCGTACCCGAGCGCCATGATCGCGAACCCGATGAGCCAGATCTTCCTTTGCACCATGTGGCGCACGAGTCCCAGGGAGGGACCGTTCTGCTCGGGGGCGTCTTCGACGCCGAGACGCTGGCAGATGCTCGCGACGGCGTTGGCCACTGCGGCGAGCAGCGCGAAGCAAACGACCATCGTTCGAGACTAGGGCGCCCCCACTGGGAAATCGCGACGTTCATTATGCTGGGGTCGATTAGTCCAGACCAGCGAGGTAAAACACGTCGACGCGCTCGCCCGATCAGACTCGAGCTCGGCGTGGACCTCGGGTACCGTGAGCATCGAACAGTGAGGGAACCGTGCCATTTGACCTAGCCGCGCTGCTCGAGCAGCGACGAGGCGAGAACTTCGAACTCCACGCGCGCTACCTCAACCCCCAACTCACCAAGGTCGTCAAGACCCTCGGGTTCGATCGCTTCTACGAGCGCGGAGAAGGGTGCTACCTCTACGACGCCGAGGGACAGCGTTACCTCGACCTCTTGAGTGGTTTTGGCGTCTTCGCCCTCGGCCGGAGCCACCCGGTGATCAAGGACGCGTTGGCGCAGGCGCTCGAGGCGGACCTACCCAACATGGTCCAGATGGACTGCGCGCTGCTGCCGGGACTGCTCGCCGAGGCGCTCGTCGCGCGCAGCCCATCGAACATCGAGCGAGTGGTGTTCGGCAACTCGGGTGCCGAAGCGGTGGAGGCCGCCATAAAGTTCGCCCGCGCCGCCACGGGCCGCAGTCGCATCTGTTACCACGAGCACGCGTACCACGGCTTGACGATGGGCGCCCTGTCGATTAACGGATCGACGGACTTCAAAAAGGGCTTCGGACCACTGCTACCGGGCGCCACGGAGATTCCCTTCGGCGACCTCGGGGCGTTAGAGCGAGAACTCCGAGCGGGCGACGTCGCGGCCTTCATCGTCGAGCCCATCCAAGGGAAGGGTGTCTACGAACTCCCCACGCAGCGGTGGCTCGAACTCGAGGCCGCGGTGCGAAAGGCCGGCGCGCTCTTTATCTGTGACGAGGTGCAAACCGGCGTCGGTCGTACCGGAACGTTCTACGCCTTCGAGCACTACGGGTTGACCCCGGACATCATCACCGTCTCCAAGGCCCTGTCGGGCGGCTACGTGCCGGTCGGTGCGATGTTGACGAGCGACAAGATCGTGCGGAGCGTCTACTCCTCGATGGATCGGGCCATGGTTCACTCGACGACCTTTAAAGGCAATCAGCTGGCCATGGTCGCGGGGCTCGCGACGCTGTCCGTCTTTGACGACGAGGGCATCGTCGAACATGCGGCCGCCATGGGGACCCTCTGGAAGGAACGCCTCGGCGAGTTGGCCGATCGACACGAGTTCCTCCACGACGTCCGCGGTGAGGGTCAGATGATCGGTATCGAGTTCGGTCGTCCGACCTCGCGCAGCGCGCGTCGTCGCTGGCGACTGGTCGAATCGGCGCGCACCGCGATGTTCTCCCAAACCCTGGTCGTCCCGCTCTTTCACCGCTACGGCATCTTGACCCAAGTCGCGGCGGACAACGTCAACATCATCAAGCTCCTGCCCCCGCTCATCGCCGGTGAGACGGAGGTCGACTACTTCGTGACCTCGCTCGATGAGTTGTTGAGCGACGCCGAACGCAACAGTCGCTGGCTCATGGAGTTCGGCGTCACGATGGCCAAGGGAGCCTTGAAGAAGACCAGCGCGCTCAGCGCCGCGCGGCAATCGTCGTGAGCCCGAAGCTCCGTCGAGGCGACCGCGTCGTCGTGACCGGCGCCGCGGGCTTCATTGGCTCGGCGGTCACGCGCGCGCTGCTTCGTCGCGGCGCCGAGGTGGTCGCCCTGGTGGAACCCGGGGCGCCCTCGGCGAACCTCGATGGCCTCGACGTCGAACGACGCGAGGTCGACATCACCGCGCCCGCGCAGCTCGACGGGGTCTTTGACGGCGCACGATTCTGCTTTCACCTGGCCGCCAAGTTCGGCTTCTGGCCCCAGGACCCGAGTTCTTTCTACGCCGTCAACGTCGAGGGCAGTCGCCACGTGGTGCGCGCCGCGACGGAGGCGGGCGTGACGCGCACCGTCTACACCTCAACCGTCGGGACCCTCGGGCTCTGGCAGACCAAGGGCGGTCAGCCCTCCAACGAGGACGACGTCGCCGACCTCGCGCAGCTCCACGGGAACTACAAACAGACCAAGTACGTGGCCGAACACGAAGTACTGCGACTCGCGGCCCAGGGCGCGCCGGTGGTCCTGGTGTTGCCGACCATGCCCCACGGGCCCTTCGATCACCGCCCCACGCCCTCGGGCAAGGTGGTGCTCGACTACCTCAACGGCCAGATGCCCGGTTTCGTCGACACCGCGATGAACGTGGCGCACGTCGACGACCTCGCCGAGGGTCACCTGCTCGCCCTGGAAAAGGGAAGTCAGGGCCGCAGCTACATCTGCGGCGGGGAGAACATCACCATGGCGCGCCTGCTCCAACTCCTCGCTCAGGTCACGGGTCTCCCACCCGCCTCACGCCACTTCCCCGCGGCCTTCCCAATCGTCGCGGGACACGTCTCTCAGTTCGTTGAAGGCACCCTCTTGCACCGTGAGCCCCGCGTCCCCCTCGAGGCAGCGCAGATGGCCACGACGACGATGACCTTTGACGACACCCGCGCGCGTAGTGAACTCGGTTACCACTCGCGACCCGCAGTCGTCGCGCTCTTCGAGTCGGCCCAGTGGTTCGTCGAACACGGGTACGTGACGGCGGCGCGCGTCGCCAAGATCAGGTGGCACCCGCCCGCCGTGGGTTGAGCGGAACCTCAGAGGAGTCGAGCGGTGTCGTAGATCGTCTCGCCGAGGACGATGCGACTCTGCACGTCGCGGGTCCCGAGTCGCTGGAGCGTGTCGAGCACGCTCTGGAGTTCGTCGGTGTTGCGAGAAACGATGCGCAGTTGGTAGTCGAGTTCACCGGTCGTGTGCACGGCGCCCAGCACCTGGGGCACGCCGTTAAGGCTCCGTTCGAACTCGTGGCGATCCACCGACTCCTTTAAGTTGACGTCGGTGAGCGACTGGAGGGTATGGCCGAGCACCGCCAGGTCGATCTCGGCGTGGTAGCCCGCCAACACCCCGCTCTGGCGCAGTCGACGGACCCGGTCCGCGGTGCTGTTCGCGCTCAGGTGCACGAGGGCCGCGAGCTGCTGGTAACTCAATCGGGCGTCTTCGCGCAGCGCCACCAGGAGCGATCGGTCAATGTCGTCGACCACGGTCACCCTCCTCCCCTTGTTCCTCGATTATCGAGGTAGTGTTGTCCATATTACACTGAATACGAGGTTTTTCACTACCTTAGTGGAGTAATTCAGAGTCAATTAGCGACTACTTCCAAATATTATGGAGGCATGATTTTCCTCGCACTACGCCTCTTTCTCGCCCCCCTCGCGGTGCTCGCCAGCACCGTCGTTCAGCGCCGTTTCGGCCACGCCATCAGCGGTCTTATGGTCGGGCTGCCCCTCGCGAGCCTCCCGTTGCTCTGGCTCATCGCGCTCCAGCACGGTGACGCGTTCGCCAGCACGATGACTGCCGCCCTGCTCGTCGGGGGGATCGCCGAGGCCGCGGTGCTCTGGCTCTACGCCCACCTCACCGCTCGGCTCTCACCCACCGTGGCCCTCCTCGGCGCCCTGGGTGCCTTCGCGCTCGTGGCGATCGTGGTGAACCTCCTGGGACTCTCACCCATCGCCGCCGGGGTACTCACGGCCCTCGGCTTCGCCGTCGCCCTGTGGTGGTGGCCTTCGAACACTCAAACGGACCCCGCGGTCCCGGGTCGCTCCCGGGTGACGCTGCGCGTGATTCTCGCCGCCCTGTTGACCTTCGCCCTCGTGACGCTCGCGGGTCGTCTCGGACCAGTGTGGTCGGGGCTGCTCGACGCGCTGCCCGCGATGAGCATGATGATGGCCTTCATGACACACCAGGACCACGGCGCGGGTGCGTCGTCGGGTTTCTTGCGGGGAGTGACGCGGGGGTCCTTCTCCTACGTGGCCTCGATGCTCGTACTGGCCGAGTTGCTGCACACCGGCAACCTACTGCTGGCCTTCGGGTGTGCACTGGGCGTCGCCCTCGTCGTGCAGGCGTTGATTCAGTCTTTCGACTCGGTGGCCACGATGCGGCGCTCCCCGGCCACGAACGAAGGACTCGAAGAAACGTCAGGGTTGGAACACGAACTCGCCGACGTCGACGTCGCGCTCTGCTCGTAGGACAGCTAGGGGCGAGCGGCGAGGAGCGCGACGCCGTCGCCACCAAGGTCACCGAGAAACTCCTGTCGCCCGGTCATGGCCATCACGAGGGACTGCATGGGGCCCGACACCTCGGGTCCGTCACCGTGGGACCACTCGACGTCCGTCGCACGAAGGCGAAGTCCCTCGATGCGCCGCTTGGTGCCGATCAAGAGATTCGACTTCTTCCACGCGTCGGCGACGGCGACGAGGGCCGCGTCACTCGGCCGGTGCGAGAGACCCAGGGGTCGCCGGATGTCTTCGCCGTGCACCACGATCTCACCCAACATCGCCGAGGCCGGCCCGGGCGGGTGGTTCGTGGTCGTGGTTCGCGCCTGGAGCCGTCGGACCAACTCGCTCGTTCCCGTCGCCGCGATACGCTTCGCGTCGCGGTTGACGAACTTGTCGAAGTCAAAACCGGCGAGGGCCAACTCCTTTAGAAAGTTCGGCGGCGTCTGTTCGGCCGAGCTCACGAGGTGCCCTGCGACGTCTTGCACGCTCCACGCCCCGCAGAGCGACGCGCTCTCCCACTGATCCGACGTCAACGAGACGAGTGTCTCGACGAGCGCGGCGCGCTCGGCGTGAATGTTGGACCACAGTTCTGTCGAACGCACGACGCCACCCCCTCGCGAGGAGCAACGCCTCACTCCTCACCTTGGTGCACGTTAACGCGTCGCGACCGTCGTTTCTGGTGCGGTGGCGCCCTCGCCTCGTCTCGACGCGATGAGGTCAGGACTGTGGGAGCATGGACCAATGGGATCCTCTGGCGATAAGCCCCGCAAGCCACGACGTCGCATGGCCAAGGTGCCTCGTGGCGCGGAGGCCAACAACATTCAACTCGCGGGCCTGACCAGCAGCGCCGACACACCGCACGGTTCGCGCCTCGACCACGACGCGGCGAGCGGGCGCAGCGAGAACGTCGGGCGTTTTCAACGCTTCGTGCTCTGGTGTCTGGGTCGACGACCGAAGCCACCCGTCCAAGAGTAAACAAGGGCCGAGAGTCCTGACGAGGCGCGGCGCGCACGCGGGGAGCGTTCCTTGAGCGCCAAACCTCCGACGTCGTCGCGACACTCGCGGCATAAGAACTCAACGGCGCCGTGGCGTCGCTACCTGCGCGCCCTCGGGCCCGGGCTCGTCACGGGAGCGTCGGACGACGACCCATCGGGCATCGCCACCTACTCCCAAGCTGGTGCCAGTCACGGCTTCGCCCTGCTCTGGACGGCGCTGCTCACCTTCCCCCTCATGGCCGCGGTGCAGGAGATCTGTGACCGCACCGCGCTCGCGACCGGTTCGGGACTTGGCGAGTTGGCCGTCAAACGCTTCGGTCGAACGGGTCGCTCGATCGTCATCGTCCTCGTCGTCGTGCTCGTCGTCGCCAACACCTTGAACGTCGCGGCGGACCTGGTGGCCGTGGGTTCGGGGATGAACCTCCTGCACGCGGGACCACCGTGGCTCTGGGCGCTCGTCGCGGGGACCGCGATCACCGCGCTACTCGTCGTGGGCAGCTTTCAACGGATCGCCGTGGCCTTTAAGACGCTGTCGTTCACGTTGCTCGTTTACATCGTCGTGTTCGTGATCGCGACGCACCACTGGGGTGAGGTCCTCCGTCACACCTTCGTCCCCTCCCTCACGCTGAACCGCGCGTCACTCGCCTTAATGGTGGCGATCCTCGGGACCACCATCTCGCCCTACCTGTTCTTCTGGCAGAGCGCGCAACGTTTGGAAGAGATGCGGGCCGATCCCGACGGCGGGGACCAGGCCGTGCCGCTCACGGCGAAGGGCACCCGCGCCGCCGTCTTAAAGGAGCGCACCAGTCGATTCGACGTCTTTGGGGGAATGGCGCTCTCCAACCTGGTGATGTTCGCGATCATCGCGACCACCGCCGACACCTTGCACGCGCACCACGAGGACAACATCCAAAGCGCGGCCCAAGCGGCCAAGTCGCTGAGCCCGATCGCGGGGCACTTCGCGAGCACCATCTTCGCGCTCGGCTTCATCGGGAGTGGCTGTCTCGCCATCCCGGTGCTCGCCGCCTCGGGGTCCGTCGGTCTCTCGGGCTTGCTCGGTAAGGAGTGGGGGCTCTCCCAGGCGCCGCGCGAGGCACCGTTCTTCTACGTCCTCGTGGCGCTCGGCACGCTCGGCGGCACCGCGCTGAGCCTCTTGAGCGTGAATCCGATCAAGCTCTTGGTCTTCGTCGCGGTCATCAACGGCGTCACCGCGGCCCCGCTGCTCTTCGTCGTGATGCGCATCTCCTCCAGTCGAGAGCTCATGGGCTCCTACGTGAATGGACACCTCGCGAGCACGTTGGGGTGGGCGACAGCGACCATCATGGCGGTGGCGGCGATCGCCCTCTTCGTGACCGGGGGCGTCTCGTTCTAGGGGGTCGCCGACCGCCCGACGTCACCGGGCTCGACGTGCTTACATTAAGAGCGCCGAAGGGAGCACATGAAACGCTGGTTCGTGGTCACGTCCCCACTCGCCGTGGCGAGCATGGTATTGGCGGGTTGCGGGGCGGGCGGGGCCGCGACGACGACCAAGGCCCAAGACCTCGTCGTGACCGCCGCGGTGCGCACCAGCATCTTTGACGCCTTGGCCAAGTCCCACCAGCTCCCCCCGAAGGACTACGTGAGTCTCATCCCGAAGAGGACGTACTACGCCTTCAATCCGGCGAACCGGACCTACTACGCCGCCGCCGGACTCGTCGCGAGTCCGCATTCGCTCCCGGCGCAGGTCGGTACCCAAGACGATGGCGGCTATCAACTCCTCACGCACAAGAGTGGCGTCGCGACGTGGAAGGTCTATAACGACGGTCTCGGCGGCGCCGAGGGCTCCACATGCCCCATCGCCATTCCCGCCAGCGTGCTCGCGGCCTGGAACTGGAAGCCGAAGAGCTGCGCGCCACCTAACTGACGCCGCAGCGACCCTCAGCCGCGCGACGGCGCCGTCCACTGGGGCCGAGCGGGCCGCCCCGGCAGCTTGATCAACTCCTCGACCCGGCGCGCGGCGTCGAGCATCGACCATTCACTGTGCGCCCGTCCGACGAGCGCGAGGCCGACCGGTAGTCCGTCGACGATGCCGAAGGGCAGGCCGATGATGGGCCAGCCGGCGATCGCCGGCGCCATGGTCACCGGCGTTGACGCCCCGGTGAGCCCGCCGAGGACGAGGTCACTCTTCCAGCTGGGTCCGTAGGCGGGCGCGATGAGGAAGTCGACGCCGTCGAGGGCCGGCGTGAGGCAGGTGTCGACGGCCCAGGCGAGGTTGCGCGCGCGGGCCTCTTTGTAGTTCGCGCCGCCGCGACCACCGGTGTCCATCGCCGTGATGAACTGCTCGTGGCCGAAGTAGATCAACTCCGTGTCGGCGTGGGCGTCCTCGTAGGCGATGACGTCGGCGAGTGAGTGCACGCCCTCGCCGGGACGCTCCGCCAAGTACGCCGTGAGGTCGTCGGCGAGTTCGGCCAGGAGCACCGTCCCTTCGTCCTGGAAGACCTGATTGTCGGGCTGGGCGACCTCTCGGGCCGTGACCTCGAGGCCACCTTGGCGCAGTCGTACGACAATCGCGTCAAAGAGCGCGTCGGTCTTCGGGTGTCCCGTTCGCCAGTTCGACGCGACAACGAAGCTCGGCGCGACCAGTGACGACGGTGGCGCGCTGGCCGACAACACCCCGAAGAGTAGGGCGACGTCTTCCACCGTCCGACCCATCGGACCGGGGCTGTCCTGGCTCGCGCTGATCGGCACGACGCCGTCGGTCGGGACGACGCCGACGGTGGGCTTGAGCCCCACGACGCCGTTCACCGAGGCGGGACAGACGATCGAGCCGTCGGTCTCGGTCCCGACGGCGAGCGGGGCGAGCCCCGCCGCGAGCGCCGCACCGGAGCCGGAGGAGGAGCCCCCGGCGGAGCGCTCCAACGACCAGGGATTGCCCACCAGGCCGCCACTGGAGGAGTAGCCACTGGTCGAACGCGGCGAGCGAATGTTGGCCCACTGGCTGAGATTGGTGCTGGCGAGCACGATGGCTCCGGCCTCGCGCAGCCTCGTCACGAGCGTCGAATCTCGACTTGGTCGACCAACCAGCGCGGTCGAGCCCGCGAGCCCCGGGAGGCCGACGGCTTCGATGTTGTCCTTGATCAGGACCGGGACGCCGTGGAGGGGACCGCGCAGAACGCCGCTCGCCCGCTCGTCGTCGAGCACGCGCGCCAGATTGCGCGCGTCGTCGCTGAGCGCCGCGATGGAGTTCAGCGCGACCGCCGTGTGCGGCGCGTCGATTTCGGCGATGCGTTCGAGCAACATCGCCACCACGTCGACCGACGTCAGGTCCCCGATCTCGAAGCGACGACGCATCTCGGTGGCGGAGAGGAATCCGAGCTCAACACTGCGCGGGTGGGGATCGTTCATGGCCCAAGACTACGAGTCGCGCCAACGACACTGATCGTCGGCGAGCGTCGGCGATGCAAGACTGCGAGCGATGGAGGAGCCGTCGAAGACCCCGTTGGCGAAAAAGCTCGGCGTGAAGCCCGGCGACACGATCTGGCTCCATCACGCGCCCTCGACCTTCGCGCTCGTGGTCCCTGCCGGCGTGACGATTCGCCGGCGCGCGAGTGCGACGGCCGACGTGGTGGTCGCGTTCTTCACGCGGGCCTCGACACTCGCCGGTGAGATTGACGCTCTGTCGAGGGCGACATTCCCGACGTCGGCGCTCTGGGTGGCGTGGCCCAAGCGCGCCGCTCGCCTCGCCACCGACCTGTCCGATCGCGTGGTACGCGATCTCGCGTTGCCCCTCGGTCTCGTCGACAACAAGGTCTGCGCGATCGACGAGACGTGGTCGGGCCTGCGACTGGTGTGGCGAGTGGAGCGCCGAGCGTCGCCCCCACGTTCGCCAAGGGCCTAGGTCGAGCCGCGGCCGCCGTCTCGTGCCGGTCGAGGCGAAAAACCCCGGTGGTAGCCTGCGGTGGTGAGTTAATCGCCCACGGGGCGTTGACGAGCCACACGTGCGAGGGCCAAAGAACGGAGTCGCGGTGAAGAACCTGTGGATTGCTGGTGTGGTGGCCGCCTCGCTCGGTCTTTCCGCCTGCGGCGCAACGGCGTCGCTCAATGACGCGGTCACGTCCCTCGGCTCCTCGCCGTATCTCCAAGTCCACCTCAGCGCGGCGGCCGCCGGCCCGGGGACCACTCAGGCCCAACAGATGCTCAGCGCGCTCTCGGTCGATTTGTCCTACCAGAACCCGACGGGTGCGTCCCTCGCCTCATCCCAGGGCGCGGCGAACGCGGAGCTGATCGTAAACGCGGGTGGCGCCGCGCTGATTGACGTTCGCGAGGTCGCCTCCAACGTCTACGTGATGCTCAACCTCTCGGCGCTGTCGAACGTCCCCGACGAGTCGCTGTCGCCAACCGAGACCTCCGCCCTGGAACTCCTCTTCGGTGGCCGATGGTTCGAACTTCCGGCGAGTCTGATCAACTCCTACGTGACCCAGGGTGCGGCGGCCACCGCGACGGCGGCCAAGGAACGAGCCCTCGGCTCCAAGATCATCGACGACCTCACCACGTTGATCAGTGACACGAGTTACACCACCCTCGCCAGTGGCGGGTACTCCCAGACGGGCACGCTCGCTTCGGTCGTGAAGGCCGTCTGGCCAACCATCGCCGCCGCGGACGGCGACCTCACGACGCCGAGCGACGTGCCGGGCACCTACGCGGTCACCATCAACACCTCGGGCAGCAGCACCACGGGCGGCTCGGTCGCCATTACCGCGCCCGGAGCGACGGGGGTGGACGAGACCGTGACGCTCAACGCGACGGTCGCCCACGCGAGCGACGATATCGCCGCACCGACGGGCGCGACCGTGATCACGCCCGCGCTGCTCAAGGGCCTGCTCGCCCAAGCGACCTGACCCTCCCCCGGTCGAGGGAGTCTCGCGGCCTAGGTGTCCTCGTGGAAGCGACGAAAGAGATCCGTCAGGGTCTCAAGTACCTCGGGGGCGAGGTCGTCCGCCGCGACGACGCCGCTCGCGATGATGGTGACGCGCATCTGTTCTAAGTACGCACCGCACGCGTCACAACCGGCGAGGTGTCGCTCGAGGCGCTTACGGTCTCGCCGTGAGAGTGAACCGTCGAGGTAGTCGCTCATCAGTTCGACGGCCTGTTGGCACACGAGACGGGTCGGGGTCAGCTTCACGGTGTTCCTAGCTGTGTCGCCATCTCGACCTCGGATCGTATTCGGGCTCGGCTGCGGTGCAAGATGACCCGCACGTTGGCCTCGGTGATGCCCAACAGATCGGCCACCTCCGTAGTGGACAGTCCCTCCACGTCGCGCAGCGTTACAACGGCGCGGGGCGTCTCGGGTAGTCGGGCGATCGACTCGTGAACCAGTCGGATGATCGGTTCATTCACCAGCGCGTCCTCGACCGTGTCGGTGAAGGGCACCGGCGGCTCCAGCCACAGTCCCCCCTGGTCGAAGCGAGTGGCACTCACTGACGGCCCCGCGGCGAGCGGGTCGAGGGGAATGACGCGGTGCTCCTTGACGCCGGTCGTACGCGCGCGATTGACCAGAATTCGAAAGAGCCACGTCTTAAAGGACGACCGACCTTCGAAACGTTCTACGCCGCGCAACACGGCGATCCACGTGTCTTGTGCGACGTCCTCCGCACTCGCGTCGCTGTTGACGTAGTAGCGCGCGACGCGTACGAGCGACTCGTGGTAGCGACGCACGATTTCGACGAAGGCCTTCTCGTCGCCCTCGAGCAGTCGCGCGAGCAACGCCGAGTCGTCCATGGGGCCACCATACCGGGATTGTCCGGCGCCCCGAAGTTCGTGTAACGAGATCGCGACGGAGCGGACTGTTCTTCGGCAACTCTGCCGAACTCAGGAGACTTACATGAAGGCATCAACATCGCTGCGCGTGGCGAGCGCCAGCGCGCTCGCACTCGGCCTCGGCCTGCTCACCGCGGGGGCCGCCAACGCGTCACCGCATCACGGTTTCGCCCCCGGTCACGCACTCTTCATCGAAACCGACAGCGCCACCAACAACACGGTCCTCAGCTACCAACGCGCGAGCGACGGCACCGTCTCTCTCGCCGGCAGCTTCGCGACGGGCGGCGACGGCGCCACGGCCACCGGGGCCACGGCCGATCCGTTGGCGAGCCAGGGCGGACTGGCCCTCGTCGATAACGGCAGTGAACTGCTCGCGGTCAACGCCGGGAGCGACACGGTGAGCGTCTTCGCCGTCGAGGGAACGAACCTCCGCCTGCTCCAACAGGTCGCGAGCCAGGGTCTCTTTCCCGACTCGATCGCCACGAACGGTCGTTACGTCGCGGTGTTGAACGCGGGCGGCGCCGGCTCGGTGGCGGAGTTCGCGCTGCTTCACGGACGACTGGTCNNAAGTTGTCGAACAACGCCTACGACGTCTTCTCGGTGTCGAACGCCGGCGCCCTCGGTGCGACCCCGGTCGTCACCCCGAGCGACAACGCCTTGCCCTTCTCCTTCACATTCGACGGCGAGGGCAACGTCGTCGCCACCGAAGCCTCGAACAGTTCGGTCGACACCTATCGCGTCAACGCGGACGGCACCCTCACGAGTCTCGGCTCGGTGAGCGACGGCGCGACGGCGCTGTGCTGGATCTCGGGCGCCAACGGCTACTTCTTCGGCTCGAACGCCGGTAGCGGCACGATCAGTTCCTTCGACGAGAGCGCGCAGGGCGTTCCGGCCCTGGTTGACGCCACGGCCGCGAGCGCGCACGCCGGTACGACCGACTCGGTCGTCTCGCCCGACGGTTCGTTCCTCTACGTCGAAAGTGGCGGCGCGGGAACCCTCGACGCCTACGCCATCGGCGCGGGCGGCACGCTCACGCCGATCGAGACACTCTTTAACATCCCCGTCGCCGCCGAAGGCATCGCGGCGAGTTAGGTCCCGCCACGAGGACGCCCCGCACGTCGCGGGGCGTCCTCGCCGTCGGCCCGTCAGGCGGCGAACTGTAGATTCGAACCGTGACCATCACCCCCGACACCAAAGACTGGACCTGGGTCCTCGAACAGCCGTGCCCGGAGTGCGGCTTTGACCCGCAGGACTATCCCCGCGACGCGCTCGCCGCCAAGGTTCGAGAGAACGCCCGGCAGTGGGCCGCCGTCTTAGCGGGTGAGCACCTCGAGGTTCGTCCGAGCGAGGACGTCTGGTCCCCCCTCGAGTACGGCTGTCACGTGCGCGACGTCTATCGCATCATGGACGGACGACTCGCGTTGCTCCTCAGTGAGGACGACCCGGTCTTTCAGAACTGGGACCAGGACGAGACCGCGCTCGAAGAGCGCTACGACCTCCAAAATCCCCGCATCGTCGCCGGTGAACTGGACGACGCGGCCGCCACGTACGCCGAGCGACTGGACGCCGTCGCGCCCACGCAGTGGGAGCGCACGGGCACGAGGTCCAACGGCAGCCCCTTCACCGTGGCGACGCTGGGCACCTACAGCCTCCACGACGTCGTACACCACCTCTGGGACGTGTCCTCGTCCCCGTCGAGCTCGGCCCCCTCCACCCCCGACGCGTGAGCGGGCCGCTTCTCTCGACCGTGCTCGTCGCGGCGGTCGCGTGCCTCTTCGCGTGGAGCGCGTCGCTCGTGACCGGCGACACGTCCTGGGTGGACCGCAGTTGGTCGATCGTGCCGATCATCTACCTCTGGATCTTCGCGGGCTACGCCGGACTCGCCAACGCGCGCCTCGACGTGATGGCCGTGCTCGTCACGCTCTGGGGCGTGCGGCTCACGTTCAACTTCGCGCGCAAGGGTGGCTACCGCGGCGTCGAGGACTACCGCTGGGCGGTGTTACGCGCACGGATGCGCCCCTGGCAGTTCCAACTCTTCAACGTGTTCTTCATCGTGCTCTACCAGAACGCGATCCTCGTGCTCATCACGCTGCCCGCCTACAGCGCCTACGAGGATCGTTCTCGCACACCCTTCGGCGCCGCGGACGTGGCCTTGACCGCGCTCTTTCTCCTGGCCACCGTCTTTGAGACCATCGCCGACGAACAGCAGTGGAACTTCCAGAGCGCGAAACAGGCGCGCATCGATCGTGGGGAGCGCCCGAGCGAACGATTCTGCACGACGGGACTCTTTCGCTACTCGCGCCACCCGAACTACTTCTTCGAGGTGGCGCAGTGGTGGTTACTGTTCCTCTTCGCGGTGGTGGCCGCGCACTCCTTGTGGCAGTGGACGGTCCTCGGCGCGGTCCTCTTGACCCTCCTCTTCGTCGGCTCGACGTCCTTCACCGAGGACATCACCCTCTCGAAGTACCCCGAGTACGCCGACTACCAGCGCCGCACCTCCGCCGTCGTGCCGTGGTTCGCGAAGGACGCACCCGCCCCGAGCAGCGTGACCTCGCCCTGAGGACTCACGAACCGTCCCAGGCGGCCAGCTCCGCCTCGAGGGGATCGAGGCCCATCGGTCCGAGCGCCAGGGCGAAGGCGTGGAAGCGCTTGAGGGAGAAGTCCTCACCCAGGCGGAATCGCGCGGCCTCGCGGGTGCGCATCCACACGCGCTCGCCCACCTTGTAGGAGATCGCCTGCGCGGGTAGGCCCAGGTAACGATCGACCTCGGACACCGACATCTCGTGGGGTTGGATGGCCCGTTCTTCGAGAACCGCGACCGCCATCGGGGGAGTCCACGCCTTCCCCGAACAGTCCCCGAAGTCCGCGAGCGAACCGAAGCCCGCCGGCACGGGAAGCTCCAGGTGCAGACCGATGTCGACCACGATGCGCGCGGCGCGCAGGGCCTGTCCCGCGAGAAAGCCCATCTCGTCGCCCAAGTCCTCGAAGAACCCGAGTTCGTTCATGAGCCGCTCGGCGTAGAGGGCCCAGCCCTCGCCGTAGCCACTGGTCCACGCCTCGAGGCGATGGAATCTACTCTGGCGGTCCGCCTCGATGATCGAGGTGGCGCACTGGAGGTGGTGACCGGGCACGCCCTCGTGGTACCAGGTCGAGGCGTGGCTCCACCACGAGAACGTCGTCGCCCCGAGGGTGGGGAACCACGTCGTGCCCGGACGGGAGAGGTCCTCGCTCGGCGGGATGTAGTACGGCGCGGCGGCCCCACCCTCGGGCGCCAATCGCGCGTCACAGAACCGGATGCGCGGGTCGATGTCGAAGTGGACGCCGTCGAGTTTCGCGACCGCGTCCTCGGTGAAGCCGATGAGGCGCCGCAACAACTCATCGGTCCCCTCGATCAAGCGCGCCGGGTCGGCTTCGAGGTGCGCTGCGACCTCCGCCAGGCTCGTCGCCCCGGGCAGGAGCTGCTGAGCGATCTCCCACATGCGGGCGTTGATGCGCTGAAGGTCGTCAAATCCCCAGGCGTAGAGCTCCTCGAAGTCCAGGACCGCGCCATTCCAATACTGCGACCAGGCGGCGTAGCGTTCCGGACCGCACGCTTCGTGATCACCGGCCGAGAGCGCCAGGACTTCGACCATCCACGTCGCCAGTTCGCCACAGGCGGCGTCGGCGTCGCGCGCGGCGACGACGAGGTCGCTGTCGTCGGTCGACTCCGGTGCGAGTCGACGAGCGAAGCCCTCGTAGGTCCCTTCGGCGTAGGTCGCGGCCTGTTGGCCCACGCCCATCACGTGTCGTCGCGATGGCAGCCGGCCATCCTGGGCGAGTTGTTCCAACGTCCTGCGCCAACTGGTGAGCGCCGGGCGCACCTGCGCGAGGCGTTGTGCCACCACCGCGACTTGCGCCGGTCCCTCACTCGGCATGAGTTCGAAGACCTGCCGGATCTCGGACAACGGCGAAGTGAGCACGCCGAAGATGCACGACGACTCGCCTGACTCGAGAAGACCGAGTCGCGCGTCGAGTCGCTCTCGCAAGACCGCGAGGGCGACTCGGTCGACGTCGTCGGACGCTTCGAGCGTGGAGAGCTGCGAGAGAAAATCCTTCGTCGCCTCAATATCGCGCACCGTCCGCTCGGGTGAGAAGTCCGGCAACAGATGGTCGTAGCTCGTGACGCCGGCGCCGGTGGCGAATATTGGGTCTGACGCGGCGTCGTGTTCGACGACGTCATTGGCAAAGGCGAAGACCGCCGAACGGTGTGTCGTCGAGCTCATGAGACCTCCAAAGGTGCGCGGTGGCTACGTCGTGTCACCGTAGCAACCTCAGCGAAGGCCGTCGCAACAACGACGCGCCGCGACCGCCACCGGGTCGGCGGCGACGTTCACCCCGTTCAGGTCACCGGTCCGTCCCAGGACCACCGGGGTACGGCGAGACCCTCCGGCACGACCGAGCCGATGGGCGAGTACACGTCAACCTCACGGGTCGCCGCGACCATGTAGTCGTGGAGGACGGAGCGCAACCTCGGTTCGTCGGGCAGTCCCGCGTCGACGACGGCCAGATCGAAACAGGCGACGAAGCGATTCGCCATGTCCTCGTCCGCGCCGGTCGAGGCGTGCAGGTTCAACATGGCCGAGTGGCCGCCACTCGCGGAGTACAGCGGAGGTCCCCCGAAGACCTCACCGAGGTAGTTGGCCAGATGATCGAGGTGGTCCGGGTCAGTGGCGTGGGAAAACGGGTGGCTCAGTACGGGGTCGTCGAGGCAGCGCTGGTGCAGGGCCCCGGCTAGGGCGACGAAGGCGTCGCGACCACCGGCGTAGTCGTAGATCGTTACACCGTCCATGTCGGGTCACACCTTTCGAGATCGCGTGCCGCGTCGAGCACATATTAAAAGTAGACACCTCCCGCGCGCCGGACGTTTCGTGGCGGCCGAACTACGCACAACACTCGCGACAACGGCGAGAAAGTAAGGCCCAACGTCTCGGGTGATTGGGACCTTCGTCCCTAGCCCGTCGGGCCCACCTCGGCCGAGACTGGTTTCACGGCGACCCCCCTGGGCGCCCGCGAAAGAGAGAAACCTCATGAAAGCACTCGTCTACGAAGGTCCCGGATCGAAGTCGTGGAAAGAAGTGCCGAACCCGACGCTCCAGGACGACACCGACGCGATTGTCCGCGTCGACATCACCACAATCTGCGGGACCGACCTCCACATTTTGAAGGGCGACACCCCGGAAGTGACGTCCGGGCGCATTCTCGGCCACGAGGCCGTTGGCACGGTGGAAGAGATCGGCACCGGCGTAAAGTCACTCAAAGTCGGCGACCGCGTGCTCGTCTCGTGCGTCTCGGCGTGCGGTCGTTGCCACTACTGCCGTCAGGGCCACTTCGGNNTCAACCTACGCCATTCCCAAGGGCGTCAGCGACGAAGAGATGCTCATGCTCGCCGACATCTTGCCCACCGCCTTCGAGGTCGGCGTGCTCAACGGACACGTCCAACCCGGCGACGTCGTCGCCATCGTCGGTGCGGGCCCCATTGGGCTCTCGGCGATCACCGGCGCGAAGCTCTTCTCGCCGAGCACGATCATCGCCATCGACTTAGATGACGAGCGCCTCGACGCCGCGAAGCGCTTCGGCGCAGATCTCACCTTCAACAACACCAAGGAAGACCCCATCGCCTTCGTGCGCAAGATGACCGATGACTTCGGCGTCGACGTCGCCATCGAAGCGGTCGGTGTGCCGGCCACCTTCGAGCTCTGCACCGCACTCGTGCGACCGGGCGGACACGTCGCCAACATCGGCGTGCACGGCAAGCCCGCCACCTTGCACCTCGAGACGCTCTGGACGCGTGACGTGACCATCACGACTGGATTGGTGGACACGTATTCGACGCCGACGCTGTTGAAGTTGGTCGCGGCGCACCAGATCAACGCGGGCCAGTTCGTCACCCACCGTTTCAAGATGGACGACATCGTGGCCGCCTACGACACCTTCGCGCGAGCCGGTGAAACAGGTGCCCTGAAAGTCGTACTGACGAAATGACGCGCTTCGGGGCCGCGTCGAGTCGTGGCGACTAAGGGGCGTACCGCGCACCACTGCAGCACCGTGTGGCAACGGGTGATGCGATGTACGTGACCTTGCTGCGATGTTCCCTGGACGATTGGTTCGACGAGCCCAGTCGCGAGGAGTTGCTGGAGCACGTGCTCACGCGACGCTTCGAGATGCTCGTCGGACCCGCCGACCTTGAAGGGAACGTCTACTCGGCGCTCGCCTCCGAGGTCGGCTACGACCGCGCGTTGATCAAGCTCTCCCTGGCGCACGACATCGCCACGTCGCCGGAGAACTTCACGAAACCCGCCGAGGAACGACAACGACTGGAGCGCGCCCTCTCTGCCGCGGGCATCGATCTCACGGACCTCGCCCGGCACCGGGCCTAGTTCGATCGAGTGAGTGGTCCGTCGTCTGGACGCTTCAATTTGGTGGCGAAGACCGCGGCCTCGGTGCGNNTTCGGCGATCTGGCGATTGGTGAGTCCTTCGGCGATGAAGTCGAGGAGACGGCGCTCCTGGGGGGAGAGTTGCGCGAGCGCCGAGGGAACCTGCGGGGGGTTCGCGATTCGCTCGACCACCCGAGCGACGGCTCGTGGATCCATGAGTGACGCGCCACCCGCCACCTTCTTCACGTCGTCGACGAGGTCGCGACCACGAATCTGTTTGAGGACGTAGCCCGCCGCGCCGGCCATGACGCTCGCGAAGAGCGCCTCGTCGTCAGCGAAACTCGTCAACATCAGACAGCTGATCTCGGGGTGCGCCGAGCGCACGTCGCGACAGACCTCGATGCCGTTACCGTCTTCCAATCGCACGTCGAGGATCGCGACGTTGGGCCGGGCGAGCGGAATTCGGGTGAGCGCTTCGGCCGCGGTCGAGGCTTCACCAACGACCTCGAGTTCCTCGTCGCTCTCGAGCAAACTGCGGATTCCCTCGCGCACCATCTCGTGGTCGTCGAGGATGAAGACGCGGATGGGCACGTCCCCATTGTGACAGGGTTCGGTGCGACGGCCAACGGGCACTGATTGGTCCGCCAAAGGTGCTGTGTACCATCGCGATAGTGCCCTACCAGAAGATTCAGGACTCGGCGACGCTGCGTCGACTGCTCGACGCCGTGCTCATGATTGAAGCCGACGTTGAACTGCCCGCGTTGTTACGGCACGTCGTCGAAGAGGCCTGCGCCCTGGTCGACGCGCGCTACGGCGCGCTCGGGGTCTTGAACGAGGCGCGCACCTCGCTCGAACAGTTCATCTCGGTCGGACTCGACGAGGAGGAGCGAGCCCTCATCGGGCCACCACCGACGGGTCGGGGTGTGCTGGGTCTCCTCATCACTGACCCCGAACCCCTTCGTCTGCGCGACCTGGCGGCGCACCCCGACAGTTACGGCGTACCGGCGCATCACCCGGCCATGAAGTCCTTCCTCGGCGTGCCGGTGCGGGTACGCAACGAGGTCTACGGGAACCTCTACTTGACCGACAAGCTTGGGGCCGACAGCTTCAGCGACGAGGACGAATCGCTGGCCGAGGCGTTGGCGCTCGCCGCGGGCATCGCGATCGAGAACAACCGACTCCACGACCGGGTGCGCCTGAGCAGCGTGCTCGACGACCGCGACCGCATCGCGCGCGACCTCCACGATCGCGTCATCCAACGGGTCTTCGCCGTCGGGTTGAGTCTCCAAGAGGCCAGCCGCAGCGCCGACCCGGAACTGATGGTGGCTCGTGTGAACACCGCAGTGGACAACCTCGACATCACGATTACCGAGATCCGCACGGCCATCTACGAACTCGACGGCGGGGCGAAGGAAGGTGGCCTGCGCCACGGGGTGCTGGAACTCGTGAGTGAACTCACGCCGCTCCTCGGCGCGCGACCGGAGGTCACCTTCGCCGGGCCGGTGGAGCACATTCCCCGACGCACCGCCGATAACCTGCTCGCGGCGGCGCGCGAAGCCCTCACCAACGCCGCCAAACACGCGCGCGCGTCGCGCTTTCTCGTGACCGTGAGCGCCAACGACCACGTGACCCTCGAGGTCGTCGACAACGGTGTGGGACTACCCAGTGTCGCCACGGGTGAGGGGCTGGGGCTGGCCAACCTACGCAGTCGCGCCGAACGAATGGGCGGCGAGTGCGTCGTCGCCCCGGGCGACTTTGGGGGTACCCGGGTGACGTGGCGCGTACCGGTGGAGCCTCGCGACTAGTTCAGGTCTGGGTAGTCTTTCAGCGAACGAAGAGAGGGTCGTGGTCCCGTCGTCGTACCTGGAGTTCATGATCACCGCCGCGGGCGCCGCCGGCGCGATGATCGGACTCTTATTCGTCGCGGTGTCGCTACGCACCGAAGCCGTCTTTGGACCGAGCGCCCCGCCCAAGGCGCGCACGTTGGCCGGCAGCAGCTTCACGGGTCTGGTCAACGCCTTCTCGATCTCGCTCTTGGCGATCGTGCCCAAGACCAACGTCGGCGTCGGCATGGCGCTGCTCGCCGTCGCCTGTTTGGTCAGCACGTGGACGCTCCAGCGGCGAACGCTCCAGCAAAACCCGCAGTACGAACTCTTGGTCTTGAGCTGTCTCACCTACGTCGCGCAGTTCGCCGGTGGCGTCGCGCTGATTCTTCGACCCCACCTGAGCTGGATCGTGAACGGCCTCTGTTACGTGATCTTCGCGTCGTTCGTGATCGCGCTCACGCGGGCGTGGTCCCTCATCCAGGGCGAGGCGTCCACGCGCCTCTACCCCGAGAACCGAACGCGCTAACTCGACGTCCGTACCGCCGCCAGGGCCGCACGACCGACCCCGATGCTGATCACCGGGTCGAGGCGCGGGTTGAGCCACCTCATCACCCATTGAAGGTCCGCGGCCGGTATCGCCACGCACCCCTCGGTCGCCTGGCCGAGACTGACGTGGAGAAAGAAGCCGCTGCCGGCACCTTTGACGACCGGGTCCATGTTGTAGTTGATGACCACGGCGTGTGAGTACGCGTAGCCGGCGTAGTAGAGGTTCTCCGAGTTCCCGCCCGGCGAGACAGTGCTTCGGACGAGGTGGTTGTAGCGCGCGGAGGCGGGGTTCTCGTCCCACCAGTCGTCCGGGCCCGTGCGCACGTAGGGCAGCCGACCCCCGTCGTTGGGGTCGCTCCCGAAGGAGTTTGTCAGGGTGAAGATCCCGACGGGCGTGCGACCGAGACCTTCGCGCGTGGGTCCGACGCCGTTCACCCCCACGTCGGCCACGACGGGCCCGAGCATCTGGACGTAGTGACCCAACGCGTCGAGCCGCCAGGTCCGCAGCACCGCCGTGCGGGAGTGGGGAGAGGCCGCTTGGACGGTGATGACTTCGCCGGGCAGTGTCGAGGCGGCCACGGGGCCTCCGGGGCGAAGAACCACGAGGGCCACCACGAACGTGGCGGCGAGAAGTGTNNAAGAGGCGAGCGAGTGCCCGATCGGCCGCGGCGCGCACGCGCGGGGTCGGGTCCTCGCGAAGGTTCTCCATCGCCGCGACCGCCTCCACCAACTGATGACGGGCGACGACCTTGGCGCTCATCTCACGCACCCGCCAGTGCTCGTCGCGAGCGCCGCTGAGCACGACCGGTACCGCCGACTGATTCCAGGCGTAGAGGAAGCCACGCATCGCCCACACGCGCGGCCAGTAACCGTCGAGCCCGCCCTCGCGTCCTTGGAGTACCCCTTCGGCCGACGGCCCCGCGAGTGCGAGCAACATCGCGTGGTCGATCTCGCCGCCGTCGAGAATCCCCACGCATTGGGCGACGACGTGTTTCGTACCGCTGCGTCGGCACTCGTCCAACACGCTCTCTCGGGGCGTCTTTCCCCACTGACTCGCGATCACGTCCGCGCCAATCTGTCCGTCACTACATGGTCCCCGTTCCCCCTAGTCTTCACGACGCGACGCGCCCAGTGGCGTAATCCGCGTCGACCGCTCCCTCGACCGCGCTGACGGCAGCGCGTGAGGCACTGAGCACGCCAAGTTCGCGGTTGTACTCGAGCGACGAGGTCGAGAAGTTCTCGCTGCCGATGAACACCGTCCCACCGCTCGCGGAACAGTCCGCGCAGATCACCTTGGCGTGGATGTAGATCTGCGAGGAGCCGAGCGTCGAGACCCGCACCCCCGCCGCGCGAAGACGGCCGAGGGCGGCCGACCACTCCGGGGAGTACGTCATCACGACCTTGACCTCGACCCCGCGCCGCGCCGCTCCCTCCAGCGCCGCTTCGATCGCGGCGTCGTCCATCTCCTCGTTCTCGACCAACAGCGTGTGCGACGCGGAGTCGATCAGGGCGACGAGCGCCGGGGTCGACCCGGGGCTCCACAGCAGTCCGCCCGCCTCGACGGGCGCGGCGTCGCGGTGGTTGAAGTCGGCGTCGAAGGTCGAGGCGATCGCCGCGTCGTCGGACGGGCGAGTGTCTTCCACCCAGAAGTCGCGAGTCGAGGGGTAGTCGCTCTCGACGAGATTGCCGGTCCCCACGTAGGCCACGTCGTCGTCGATGAGCGCGTACTTGGCGTGGAAGATCGTCCCGGGGTCCGCCCACGCCACGTGCACCGACCCCGCGGCCAGCGTGGTGGCGGCCGCGGCGTTCTCGTATCGCCCGTCGTAATCCGCGTTGAGCAGCACGCGCACCACCACCCCCGCGCGAGCGCGAGCGATCAGGTCGCGCTCCATCGTCGGATCGGAGAGCTCGTAGAGCGAGAGGTCGATGGAACGACGCGCGTGGAGGACGGCGGCGTCGAGGAAGTCGTAACCGGCCGTCGGTTCACTCCATACCCGAGCGACCGGCGAGAGCGCCCCCCGGTACGAGGCGAGCGCGGGCGACCCCGCGAGCGAGGTCGTCAGCAGCGCGGACGCGACGAGGGCGACGAGGGCGGCGGCGAGGGTAGGCCTTCTCACGGTCGCGAGCCTACGAGGGCCATGTCGCAGCGCTCGAGTCAGCCCGTCTCGACCCAGATGAGTTGTGCCGCGTCGAGCGAGAGGACGAAAGGCTCGCCGCGAACGCTGAGGGCGAGCTCACCGGGTCCGAGGTCGGAGTCGGCGACCACGACCTCGCTGCCTTCGTGGATCGCGTGCTCGGCGAGCATGGAGAGTAACGCCGGTGCGTCGTGCTCGGCCACTTCGGAGATCCGACGAACCGTGGCGGGGAGACCCGGCTCTAAGTCCGCCAGTGCGACGAGCACGCCGTAGGGTGCGTCGCGCCCGGGGATGACGTTGCCGTGGGGGCACGTCGCGGGCGAACCCATCGAGGCGTCGATCTGGTCGACGACCGCGTCGGAGATCGACGAGGAGATCCGGTCGGCTTCGATGTCGGCGGTCGCCCAATCAAAGTTGAGTACGTCGGTGAGCCAGCGTTCGAGGATGCGGTGGTGGCGCACCAGGCTCGTCGCGGTCGAACGTCCACTCTCGGTCAAGGTCACGCTGCGATCAGGGCCGATCTCGATCCACCCGTCACGCTTGAGGCGCGCCAGGGCGTCACTCACCGTGGGGGCGCTCACCGAGAGCCAGTAGGCGAGACGACCCGGTCGCACGACCTCGCCCTCCGCGGCGATGTAGTAGATCGCCTCTAGGTACTTGTCGACCGTCTCGGTGTGGGTCGAGGGCACCTAGCGCCTCCGCCCGAGACGGCCCCGTTCGGAGGGGAGCAACTTCATTTAGGTGAGGCTAATCACGGGCGAAATTGGTGTCAAAGCGACCGCCGTGCACCGCGGAACGCTTACGAGGAGGGAACGTCACCTCGAAGGATGATCCCGTTCCCGTCCGGGTCGTCGAAAGTGACGTAACGTCCCCAGGGCTCTTGATGAACGTCACTTACCTCCACCCCCGCCGCCGTGAGGGTGACGATGTCCTCATCGAGTGCGTCGCTGTGAAAGAGGAGACCCTTCATCGACCCCGGCGCCATCGACGGGAACCACGTCACCAAACTCAACTGAGTATCGGCGCCCTTTGGAGCGACGCACACCCAGCGCATGGTGGGGCCCATCGGAGCATCGTCGATCAGCTCAAATCCCAGCACCCCGACGTAAAAGGCAATGGCGCGGTCCGGATCTGAAACTGGAACCGACACAATGCCAATGTGAGCAATCGCCATCGCTACGTTCTAGCATCCACGGAAATGCTGTCCCAGGAAGTGGCGGAGCGACGCGGGCATACTGGTGGCGTGGAANNGGCGAGGACATCGTCTTCTTCCAAGCGGGTGGCATCATCATTTCGCTCTGGGACCGAGCGGCGTTGGCGGAGGACTCCGCGTCGCAAGACGGGGGCGCGTGGGGAGGAGTCACCATCGCGCACAACGTCGACTCCCCCGACGCGGTCGACGCGGTCCTCGAAGAAGCGCGCCTCGCCGGCGCCACCATTGCGCGAGCGGGCGCGCCGACGTTCTGGGGCGGCTACTCCGGCGTCTTCGTCGATCCCGAGGGTCACCCCTGGGAGATCGCGCACAACCCCGGCTGGCGGCTCGCCGCCGATGGATCGATTCACCTGCACTGAGGAGGTATCCGTGGTCGAAGTGGGAACGCTGGAGAAAGACGGCGCGGGTTACACCGTGCGTATCGTCGTGACGTTGTCGGCCGCGCCCGAGGCGGTCTGGGCGGCCCTCACCGATCCGGCACAGCTCGAGCGGTGGCTGGCGGCCGCGACGTTCGACGCCCGGCCCGATGGCGCGGTCAATCTGGTGTGGCCGGGCGAGAGCGAGATGCACGGCGTGATCGCCGAGATTGATCCGCCCCGTCGGCTGCGCTACAGCTGGTTCGAACGGGACTACACCTCACAACTCTCCTTCGACGTCGCTGGCGTCGTAGCTGACCAGAGCCAACTCACCCTCACGCACCGCGACGCCAGCGAGGAGGACGCGCCCGGTTTCGGGGCGGGGTGGCACAGTCACCTAGAGAGTCTGGCGGCGATGCTCAGTGGAGAAGGGACGTCAAAAGCCAGCCGTGACGCCCGCTACGAGGAGTTGCGTCCGACCTACGACGACCTGCTCGCCGCCACGTAGGCCCACCACGCCCAGCGATTGACGGGCCGACCTCCCGGTATATACTTGCTTGTAGTCAAGCAAGTAATTCCCAGAGGAGCGAGTGGTCTCGATGTCGCAGTTACTCGACGTGCACCCCGATCGGTACAAATGGATAGCCCTGACGAACACCACCTTGGGGGTGTTCATGGCGGTCATCAACGGGTCGATCATCTTGATCTCGTTGCCCGCGATCTTCCGCGGCATCGGCATCAATCCCCTCTCGCCGGGCAACGTGGGCTACCTGCTCTGGTTGCTGATGGGCTATTTGCTCGTGACCGCGGTGCTGGTCATCAGTCTCGGACGACTCGGCGACATCGTCGGTCGTGTGCGTATCTTCAACCTGGGTTTCGCGGTCTTCACCGTGGGCTCCATCATGTTGGCCCTCGACCCGTTCACCAACGGGGCTGGCGCGTTGTGGTTGGTGCTGTTGCGCCTCGTCCAGGGCGTCGGCGGCGCGATGCTCTTCGCGAACTCGAGCGCGATTCTCGTTGACGCCTTCCCCTCGGACCAGCGAGGTCTCGCGATGGGCATCAACCAGGTCGCCGCCATCGGTGGCTCCTTCGTGGGCCTCATCCTCGGTGGCCTGCTCTCGGTGATCGACTGGCGACTCGTCTTTTGGGTGTCGGTGCCCTTCGGCATCCTCGGGACGGTGTGGAGTTACAAGAGCTTGCGCGATAACGGCGTGCGCTCGCCGGCCAAGATCGACTGGTGGGGCAACCTCACCTTCGCCGTTGGTTTAACCGCCGTGCTCGTCGGCATCGTCTACGGCATCGAGCCCCACGGCGGCCACTCGATGGGTTGGACGTCACCGCTGGTGCTCTCGGCCTTCACCATCGGCGTGGTCTTCCTCATCGCCTTCCTCGTCATCGAGAGTCGCGTCGTCGCCCCGATGTTCAACCTGCAACTCTTCAAGATCCGCGCCTTCTTCATGGGCTCGGCCGCCGGCCTCTTAGCGGCGATCGCCCGCGGTGGTCTGCAGTTCATGTTGATCATCTGGCTCCNNGGCTCCAGGGCATCTGGCTCCCGCTGCACGGCTATAACTACTCCGACACGCCGCTGTGGGCCGGCATCTTCTTACTGCCCTTGACGGTGGGCTTCCTCGTCGCGGGACCGATCTCGGGCTTCCTCTCGGACCGTCACGGCGCGCGCATCCTTTCGACGGCCGGCCTGAGCGTCTTCGCGTTGAGCTTCTTGGGCCTACTCTTCGTGCCGACGAACTTCGCCTACTGGATCTTCGCGCTGCTCGTCTTCGCGAACGGACTGGGCAGTGGCATGTTCGCCGCACCCAACTCCGCCGCCGTCATGAACTCGGTCCCCGCGGACCAGCGCGGCGGCGCGGCCGGCATCCAAGCGGCCTTCATGAACACCGGCATGGTGCTCTCCATCGGCGTCTTTTTCTCCTTGATGATCGTCGGACTCACGAGCACGCTGCCCAAGGCGATGTTCAAGGGCCTCTCCGCACACGGCGTCTCGATCGCCCAAGCCCACACGGTGGCGAACATGCCCGCGGTCGGGAGCCTCTTCTCCTCATTCCTCGGCTTCAATCCCCTAAAGAGCCTGCTCGGATCACAGGCCTCCGCGCACGTCTCAAGTCAGCAGTGGACGACGTTGACCGGCAAGCACTTCTTCCCGAACCTCATCCAGAGCCCCTTCCACCACGGTCTGGTGATCGTCTTTTCCTTGGCGATCGCCATCTCGGTGATCGGCGCACTCTTCTCCGCGCTGCGCGGGAAGCGCTACATCTACCAGGCAACGAACGTGCCCGAACTCGTCGAGGAGCTCGCCGAGACCTCCGGTGGGCTGCCCGGTGAGATCGCGGTGAGCGCCGAGGTGGTCCGATGACCACCCTCGACGTTCCCCAGACCGGTCTCGCCGCCGCGCGACTGCGCTTCGCGCTGACGCGCCTCGCGCGCACGTTGCGTCGCGAAAGTCACACGAAACTGACGGCTTCCCAGGTCTCCGCCCTCGCGACGGTGGAAGAGTTTGGCGCCATGCGCATCTCCACCCTCGCGACGCACGAAGCCATGGACCCCTCGGTCGCAACGCGCGTCGTCGCGGGGCTCGAGACGCTTGGTCTCTTCGAGCGAACGAGCGACCCCGAGGACAAGCGTGCGTCACTCGTCAGTCTGAGCGAGGTCGGACAGCGCGAGCTGGCGAGGCTCTGGAACGAACGCACCTTAGAACTCGACGCACGACTCGAACGACTCAACCCCAAAGAGCGCAGCGCCTTAGAGGCGGCGCTGCCGGCGCTGGAGAAACTCTCCCGCGACGAATAGCGCCGCGCGGTCGCTAGGCCAGCGCCGCGTCGAGGGTGATCGTGGTGCCGGTCAGCGCCTTGGAGACCGGGCAGCCCACCTTCGCGCCCTCGGCCGCGGCGACGAAACCGGCCTCGTCGAGTCCCTGGACCTTCCCGCGTACCGTGATGGCGATGTCGGCGATGCGAAAGCCCCCCGCGGGGTCGGGACCGAGGCGCACGACGGCTTCAACGACGAGGGACTCGGGCGTCCCACCGGCCGCAGCGATCCCCGCCGAGAGCGCCATCGAGTAGCAGGCCGAGTGCGCGGCCGCGATGAGTTCCTCAGGGCTAGTCGCCCCGTTGGCCTCTTCGGCCGTGCGCTTGGGAAAAGAAACGTCGAAAGTCGCTAGTCCGCTACTGACCAGCTCCACCACACCGGAGCCGTCTTGGAGACCGCCCGTCCAGGTCGTTCGTGCTTCACGTGTTGGCATCTGTCACTCCTCTGTCTTGGTCCATCGGGCATCGTCCCTTCGGCATCCTAGGTTGGCCGACGTGACCTCGAACTCCAGACGTGCTCGCCGAACCGGGCGTCGTTAGTTCGCCTCCGCGAAGCGCGCGACGGTGAAGGCGATCGTCGTGGGCACGCTGGACGCGAAGATCACCAACATCAAGGTGACGATCACCAGTGACGACCCACGCGTGTGGTCGTGCACGAACGCGAACTCGATCATCCCGGCCGTGATGGCGTAGGCGAGGAGCGCCCACTTAAAGACCAGCGCGAAGGTGGTCCACGCGAAGTTCTTGATTCGCGTGAGCAGCGTCCCCGCGATCACCATGAGGACCGCCGCCACGACCAACAACGTGGTCGCCGCGGCGAGCGGCGCCACTCGCGGCGCGTAACTGGCCAGGAGAATCCCGCCCACCACGACGCAGGCGAGCGCGCCCGTCGAGAGCCACCCCACCGGCGGCACCGGCTGGTACCGCGACCCGAGCTCCGGCGCGTGCGCGCTCACCGCGAGGCCAGTCGGGTCATGATGATCAACGTCGCCACCTGCATGACGCCGGTGATGCCCGCGGTGTAGATGAAGCGTTGCATCAAGCGACCGATGAGTTCGCCGTCGGGCACGGGTTTGTTCATCTCGAAGAGCACGGCGATGTTGGCCGGTTCGAGGACGCCCAGCGCGATGACCGCCATGATCCCCACCACGCAGAACGACACGATCAACCACGCGTGGTTGGGACTGGAGGCGACGAGATTGCCCGAGAAGCGCGCGACCTGAAACCCGGTGGCCAAAGTCATCATCACCACCGTCGGCATGATGATGACCATCTTGGGCATAAAGCGAGCCGAGAACTCCGCCCTCGCGGGTATGGACAGTCGCCCGAGGATCGGACCAATGACGAGACCGACGAACAGGTCGATCCCGGTCCACAGACCACCCCCGACGACGTGATTGAACATCAGTCCCCAACGCCAGTTAAAGCCGATCGACAGGGCGACAAACACCACGAGCGCGGCCACCACGGGTAACCCGCGCACCGGGACGACCTGAATCTTCGCGCGGGGCGGCATTGGTGGCGCCGTGTGCGTCGGCGCGTGCGTCATCTCTTCGTTCATGCCCCGACCTCCTGGATGGTAAATGTACTCACGTGTGCGGCGTCGTGCACGATGGGCGACGTCGCGCGCGCGAGGACCCGCGCCGCCCGTGGACAACGCGCGCGGTTTCTGACATGATGAGGCGATGAGCGCACTCACCCACCACGAAGAAGCGATGCCCTGTTGGATTGACGTCATGGTCGCCAACGAGGAAGAACACCACGACACGAGGGCGTTTCTCAGCGCGCTCTTCGACTGGACCTGGACCCTCGGTGACGCCGACACGGGCTTTTACGCCATGGCCCACGTCAACGACGCGCCGGTGCTCGGACTCGGCCAGATGGCCGGGGCGACCGGCGCGATGACGACGTACTTCGCGACCGCCTCGATGGAGGACGCCATCGCGACGGCCACCGAGCACGGCGCCACCGTGGTGATGCCCGCGATGACGGTGATGACGGCGGGCACGATGGCGATGCTGGTCGACCCCGCGGGCGCCTCCTACGGACTGTGGCAGCCCGATGAGTTCGCCGGCTTTGGCGCGATGTACGAACCCAACGCGCCGGGTTGGTTCGACCACGTCTCCTCCGACCCCCAGCGCGACGGCGAGTTCTACGCCGCCGTNNTACGCCCAGGACGGGGAGAAGGCGCAGTGGAAGCCGATCTTCGTCGTCGACTCCCTCTCGCGGATCCACGAGACGGTGCCGCGCCACGGGGGCGCGATCGTCATCCCCGAGATGCCGGTGCCCGGTAGTTCGCTCTGCGTCTTCTCTGAACCGGTGAACGGCACACTGATGACCGTCATGGCGGCTGGCGATCACCCCGACTGAAGCGAAATCCCCGCTTCGCTCGTCGCGTGACTAAGAGGGCACGCAGCTGTACACGCCGAAGGTGACCCCCCGGCCCTCTGGGTAGGTGGACACCATCGCGCAATGCGCGCGGACCCACAGGATGCGCGGGTCGCTGCCCCCCGGGTCGATGGGGACGAGGAAGAGATTCACCTGGCCGGTGTCGACGAGTCGTTGAAGTGTCCGCAGCGACGGTGTCGGGTTGCTGCCGGTGAGCCCGCCGATGGGGAGGAACTCTCGCCCGCTCAACATGATCAACGACGCGGCGACGTAGGACGAGTCAACCACCTGCAGGATGTGACCGGCGGGGACTTGGTCGAAGAGGGCCGAGAACTTCGCCCCACCGCTCTGGAAGATCTCGGGTCCGGTCGTCGTGCCATAGGTGACGCTCGCCGACTGGTACGGCGTCGAGAAGAAACCGAGCCCTTGGGCGACGACGACGCCGGTCGTCACGGCCGGCACCAGCAGCATCGACGCAGCGGCCAGCGCGATCGCGACGGCGCCATTCACGCGCTCGCGCCATCGCGGCACCATCGAGAGGAACAGCGCTCCTTCGGCGATGGCGCAGAGCACCCCGGCGACGGGCAGGAGCCACGTCGCGACGTTCGCTCGATTGGGAATGAGGAGGGCGGCGTAGAGCGTCGTCAGTGGCACGGCGAAGAGGAGGAGTACTCGAGCGAGCACGCTGGCCGTGCGGTGTCGCCAACACGCGCCGAGCCCCATTGCACCGAGCGCCGCCACGGCCGGAGTGAGGGCGGCCGTGTAGTACGAGTTGACGTACTCACCGAAGCTGAAGAACGCCCAGAGGATCACGAGCCACCCGCCCCAGAGGATGACGCCGGCGCGGATGAGGTCGCCTGGCGGTCTCTTTCGCCGTTCCATCAATAGCGCGATGCCCGAGAGAGCGCTCACTGGCAACAACCACGCGTCGTCACGACCGAGTGGACCAACGAGCAGACGATTGAAGGACGCACCGATGCGCCGCGTGCCGAAGAAGGTTCCTTCATCGATGGCGACGCGCTCGAAGGGCTGTTCGGTGAGCGACGTCTCGCCGACGCCGAGGTGCACGCCAACCCTCGCCCATCCGTTATAGACAAAGACTTGGACGAAGGGTGAGTTGTCCGTCGTGCCGTCAACGAAGGGGCGGTCGTGTCCGGGAATCAGTGCGACGACCGTTATCCAACTCAGTGAGACGATCACGATGACCACTGCGGCCGCGAGGGCGTCGCGAACCCGACGGCGCAGGTCCTGCGGACTCGCCACGAGGTAAGTGGCCAACAACGCCGGGACTATCACCCAGGCTTGGACCATCTTGGTCTGAAACGCCAAGCCCACCCAGAGAGCCGCGAGTAACAAGGTTCGACGCCTGCCCGAGATCGTCGCGCGCAGCGTGGCGTCGGCCGCGAGGACGGTCAAGAGGACCAGCATCGAGTCCGAGACGTTCCCTCGATTCAACAACGCCGTGATGGGGGAAGCGGCCACAATGAGGGCAGCCACGAACGCGGCTCCGGGTCCCGCGATCAAACGCACCACTCGGTAGAGCACGAGAATGGTGAGGGCGCCGGCGATCACCTGGGGTAGCGCGACGGACCAGAAGTGAAATCCGAAGACGCGCACGAAGAGGGCCTGCACCCAAAAGGCCCCCGGCAGCTTGTCCAGCGTGACGGTCCCCGCGGGGTCGACGGCGCCGTAGAAGAAGTCCTTCCAGTTCGCGCCCATACTGCGCACCGCGCCGGCGTAAAAGGGCTCGAGCGCGAAGTTGCTGATCCCCCAGGCGTAGGACAGCGTCGCCAAGGTGGTGATGGCGAGCAGTGTCGGACGAGCCCACCATGGTTGATCACTCGGCGAACGCCAGAACGTCAGTGCTCGCCGGTACCGCGATCGTGGTGCACGGGCGGCGACATCCTCGCCACCTTTGGCGACGTACGTGCTCACCCCCGAGTTCGGCGAGTCCTCGACGCCATCGTCTTCGAGACCACCACCGGGGTCGCTCATGTTTCACACACTAGAGAACTCGCATCGCAGCCAGAGCAAACGACGCGTCAGTTTGCCCGCATGTCGTCCGCTTCTCAGGTGCATCGTCGACAATGGTCGGATTCAGTGTCGCTTCGTCGTTGGTGCTCCCCTGAGTGCTCCTCAACAACGAAGCGTGCCCCCGTGTACTAGAACTTGACCTGTTCCCGTATGCGCCGAAGGCCGCCCGCGGGAGAAGTTCCGGAACTGGTGATCGGTCGAAGATTTGAAGAAAGCGCTGATTGCGTTAGTCGTGGTGGCGGTTGCGGTGGCGCAACTTCTCGTTCTGCCCGTGAGCGCGGGAGCTGCCCAGTGGGCACCTACACTCCCGGCGTCAACGCAACTCGCCCTCGGTGTAGCTGATCCGCACGGCTCTTCCATCTCGCTTCTTGAGGGTCAGATCGCTTCCGCAAATGGCGGCGCCGGAAGCCAAGACCTCTGCACGGGCGACGGGACGAGCGCCGACAACAGCCCGGACTGTGACTTCGGAGCGAGCGGAGAGATCGGTGGAGCGGTCATCGTGCTTCCCGAATGCACGACCAGTACCGAGTCAAACTGCGTTGCATCCCTCTCGCTCGGGACGTCGACGTCGACGCTCTCGCCGGCCACGTTCATTCGCCAAACTGACGGATCGTCCGTCGCCGCAATCACGTCACTCGGCCTGCCGAGTGGATCAACCACCAGCCTCTGGCAGAGCAACGTGCCCGACGCGGACGGATCTACAACCTACGCCGTCGACGTGGTGCTTATCTACTCCTTCGACGACTCAACCGGCCAGTTCACACCGACCGGACTCAACGCGGTGGTGCAGCCCTACACGCAGGCGAGCGGCAGCCAATATGTCCTTCCTCACGCGGGCGTCACCACCTTGCCGAGCGGCGAGCAGGTCGTCTACGCCACCGCGTCGCCGTACGCGTGCGCGTGGGAGGAGAGCGGCTCTTGCGGTGTCGAAGATGATTTCACAGCGGGCACGGTCACGTCGTTGAGTCTGCGAATCAACGACGGGATTGGGGGTTGGCTCTTCGGGCGCATGCAAAATCCAACGCTCAGCGTGTCAAACTTCGACTCGACCTCCCACACCTTGACGGTGACCGCAGAATCGGTGCCCGTGCCCGGATTTGAAGTAGCCACGAGTGCCGCGAGTCCGGACGCGGGTTTCGAGAGTTGGCTCGCGGCGCAGAATCACTACACGCTCCCGACGGGATTTGACGTCATTCTTAACCCCAATCTCAACCAAGCCTTTCAAGCAGTCAACGACTTACGCGGCGACGCAAACGACACCGCGACGGGCGTGACGAATGACTGGTCCTTCAACTCGTTCCCCACGGGCCAAAGCGGGAACTGTTTCACTAGTACGGCCCAGATTCAAGGCGTCGTGACCACCAACGCGATGGTCTACAGCGGGAACCCGCCCACCTTCAACAACGGGTATTTGAGTTACGAAGTCGCGGGGATGCACTACCTCCCGGGTGGGTCGCTCGCGCTCGGCACGTACAACCTCGTCCTCGCCGACAGCGTCGCTCGATGTCTCTACGGATTCACCAACGCGCCAATCTCAGCCAGCATCTCGGTGACCGAGAACGATGGCACAGAGAACGTCGCCACTACTAGCGTCGCCGACACCGGGGGCTGGTTATATCTCTCGGCGGGAGGTTTCACGTTCTCCGACCCCGTGATCAAAATCAGGTTGAAGCAAAAGGGTCGGTCGTCGATCCCCAGCGTCATCGTGTGCGCAAGGGGCACATCGGTGAAGCACGTTCGCGGGATCAATCCAAGGTGCCCCGCGGGTTACCGATGAGTCACATGACCGCAGCACCGTAGCGACCACGAGATGAGGAGAGAAGTGATGAAGCGAATGACCCTCTTAGTGACCTCGACATTGGTCGTTGCGTTGACCTACTTGCCCGGTGACTCAAGCGCGACGACGCTTCTAGTGCCGCAATCACCCTGGCCCGTCTGTTCGAGCACGGTGAGCGTATTCTGCGTGCAATCGGTATCAATTCAGTCGCCTGACCAACCAGCGGTCACGCTCACGTGGGTGCCCTCTGGAAGCCCGGCGCCAACGACGTCGAACACCGGCCCGACGACTACAACCACGACGACGACGACTACGACGGCGACGACTACGACGACGTTGCCTGGTTCACCTGTCGAGTCGACGACGGCGGTCCCGGGATTCTGGACCGACGCCGCGTGGTCATCAGGCAGCGACGCGTCGCTCGGTTTCGGCGGGCTCTTCGTCGACGCGGGCGCCGCGAACGCGTTTTCGAACTACGTGCTCGCCACCGTCGATCCGGCAATCCAAGACCCATCGAGCAACGACGTCTTCTTGGCTGTTCAATCCGGTTCGACGTATCCGGCGTCGCTGAATCCTGACGACCTCATCACGGTCTCGTTGAACACCGGAAACGCCGAGCCTGGCGTGAGCATGGCCATCGGTAACAACTTCTCTGACTCGGTGGGCAGCGGCACGAACCCGTCCACGTACTCCTTTACCGCCAGTCCGGTGCCCGTGGCTGTCGCCGCTGACATCAGCGCGTGCACCGGCGAGACGGGCGTGGCCGCCGCTGAGGCTACGCAACTCCAAGTAATCGTGGCCCCAATGAATGACCCGACGTCCGGCTTCGGCGTCGACGGCGTCTCGGGTCGCATGTACGTCGAAAGCAATGGTGCCTGCGAGCTCTCTACACCGGTGTGGAACGCTTCGACATCCTCGCTCTCTTGGATCGTGGCGGCGCCGCACTTCTTGCCCGACGGTTCCACCGTCAACCAGGGCTTCTACCAAGCCTTGATCCCCGGATCGGACGCCGCCTTGTTGTGGGGTCTCACGAACGTGAATGCCGCGGCGAGCGCGCTAACGGTGTCCGAGACCTCCTCTGGAGGTCTCGGCGCCCAGGTCGCGGTCAGTTCAGTCTCGGTGAAGAACGGCAACATCATCGTCTCGTCGACGGGCTTTGATTTCTCCTCACCACATTTCAAGATCACGAAGAACCTCAGGTATCCCTGGAAGCATCAGTCCCGGGTGAAGATCGTGCACTGTGTCAAGGGATCGCATCGAATGACCGTCGCCGCTCTCTCGCCGAAGTGCCCTGCGGGGTATCACAAGAAGTAGCGACGCCTCGAGGCCGGTCCTACGTCGCCGCGTCGTTTTGGTAGATGTACAGACCGAAGCATTCGAAATGAAGACGGTAGTGATGTTTGAACCACGCGGTCAATCCCGGGCTCCACGGGACCGTCGAAGCGAAGGTGTGCGGTCCGACCTTGAACTGATCGTTGTAGGCGCCGTAGAGCACCACGTCGTCTGCGACCTTAAAGTACGACTCCCACTGCGCGCTGAAGGCCGGCGTTGGAGGAGCGTTCTGATACCCGTGGGCCATCCACATCCCAATCGGGTCCACGACGACCGGGCAGTCGGGATTCGTAGCGGCGAGGCGATTCCCGATGACGCCCCAGCCCACGTCGACGTAGATCACGCACGCCCCTTCGGGGATATAGCTCGCGACGCGTGATGCGTCGACGGGTGCGACGCCGAAGTCGCGCGCGAGATACGAGTAGAAAGTGGTGACGTAGAGCAACTGGCCGATGATCACGACCACCACCGACACGCCCAGCGCGCCGAGCACCAGTCGACGGACGCTGCTAGAGATGCGAAGTCGCTTGGCCCACGCGGGCAGTGAACTCGTGAGCCTGGCGAGCGTGACACCCACGAGACCCAAAAGAAACGGCGCGGTGAAGTAGTAGTAGTAGTCGTAGGTCTCAGGTGCGACGAGGAGTCCACCANNGAGGTTGTCGCAAAACCGCTCAAGTCGACGAGTCGACCTGCGAGCGACAGCGTGTCCGTCCCATTCGCTCGACGGGCGAGTTGTTCGACGATCACCTCGGAGAAGAAGTTGTGCGGCGCGAGGGCGAAGAACGGTGCGCAGCCAACGACGAAGGTGGCACCGGCCGCCCCGACGAAGGCGGTGACGCGAGCCCGATAGCGCGGTACCAAACAGACCACCACCGCGAGGAGGGGGAAGACCGCCCAGAGTTTCACGAGGCCGGCGACGCCGAAGAGTACTCCCGCTCCGACGAGCGCCTTTGAACTCAACGCTTTCGTTCGTTCGTCGCGTCCGAAGAGCACGGCGGCGCCCCACAGGATGAACAGCACACAGTACGGCTCTAGGTTCACGCTGGTACTGACCAGCACGACCACGGGCAACAGCGCCAGCCCCACCCCCGCGATCACCATCGCCACGCGGCCACGGCCGCGCACCAACCAGGTCACCAGACTCGCGTTCACCGCCGTCACGATGGCACTCACGACTCGTCCCACGACGAAGGCGTCGTGAGCGCCGAAGATCCTTCCGACGGCGCCCAGCGGACTGAGCAACACCACGAGCCCGGGCGGTTGGACGAAGACGAAGTCCCGATAGGGCACGACGCCAGAGACCAAGTGAATCGACGCGGCGAGGTAGACGCCCGTGTCGTAGAAGGTGAGGTACCCCGGCACGCTCAACTGCCACAACGAGAAACCGAGGCTCAGAAGTCCGACGGCGAGCACGATGAGCGTCGCGTCGTTCGTCGCCGCGTGACGCCACGCGCGCGTTACCGAGGCGTCACTCTTCACCATCACCTGTGCCCATTCCACCGTCTCCGCCAGCCCGTCGCGGTGGCGGCGCGAGCTCGCTAGAAGTCTCCCAGCCAGCACCTCTCCGAGCGGGTCAATCGCCTTCGTGACGGGCCTTTGGTAACTTGCTGCGATGACCACCGTGCACTTCACCGTCGCCGCCCTCGACTGCCCCGACCCGCTCGCGCTCGCCGCGTTCTACTCGGGTCTCACCGGTCTCGAGGTCGAGCCACTCGGCGACTTCCCGCCCGAGGACGTGGACTGGATCGAACTCGTTCACGAGGGTCACCCGACGCTGGGGTTCCAGAAGATCGCGTCCTACGTCGCGCCCACCTGGCCCGAAGGGCCGATACCGCAACAGTTGCACCTCGACTTCGGCGTCACGAACCTCGACGCGGGCGAAGCCCACGCGTTGTCCCTGGGTGCGACCAAAGCTAACTACCAGCCCGGAACCACCTTTCGAGTCTTCCTCGATCCGGTGGGCCATCCGTTCTGCTTGGTGCTGGAATCATCCGACTGACGTCCCTCGCCTCGGAGGGTGGAAGCAACAACGGATAGACTGAATTTTCGCGTCTCGGGGTCTCGACCTTGGGAACACCGAGGACCTGTGGTGCAGCTCGGAGTGCACGCCGCCCTGTCAAGGCGGAGGTCGCGGGTTCAAATCCCGTCAGGTCCGCTCGACACCCGAAAGGGTGACGAGGAGGTCGAGTAGCTCAGTTGGTAGAGCGCGCGCCTGAAAAGCGTGAGGTCACCGGATCGACGCCGGTCTCGACCACCGTCGAAACACTCAGAGGCCGTTTCTTAGGATGCGGCCCTCGCCGCCACCTGCACTCGTGAGTGTCGGCGGCTCGGAGTCTGCTGCCACGGTCCCACCGCGAGCCACCGGCCCTCGCGACGAGACGTCGGGTGGGCAGAGCGCGCCGTCGGCGGCGTGAGACCCAGTGGTTCAATGCGCGCCACGACGTTGGAGCCCTCCAGTCGAGCTACCAGATACCAACTCACTCGCTGGCGATGGCGCTCGGACGCAATCTCCGATCGGTAGACGTAGCGCGCGGTGATCGTGTCAGTTTCTCGCTCCACGTTCGAAAACTAGGGTCACCCTGTGACGCCCGCGTCGGAGGACCGGGTCGTGTAACAATGCACCAGAACCATGAGCGACACCCTCCCGCGCATCCAGCCGGCGTACGCGCCCCAACCCAGCGGGGTCCCCTGGCCCACGACGCAGTGGCCCCGCGCGACTCATCCGCGCCAGGCGGAGCTCGAGGCCGTCGTCAACGAAGCCTTCACGATGGACGACCTTGCGGTCACCAACGCCGTCGTCGTCATCCAGGGCGGGCGGGTCCTCATCGAGCGCTACGCCGGGGTGAAGGAGTTCTTCGACAAGCCCGTAGAACCCGTGACCGCGGAGTCGACGCTGCTGTCGTGGTCGATGGCTAAGTCGATGCTGCACATGATCATCGGCACGCTCGTCGACGAAGGGCGCCTCGACGTTGACGAGCCCGCGCCGGTGCCCGAGTGGGCCGACGACGGTGACCCTCGCCACAGCATCCGGCTGCGCGATCTCCTGGCGATGCGTGACGGCCTGGCCTTCGTGGAGGTCTACGAGATCGGCGAGACCAGTCACGTCATCGAGATGCTCTTTGGTGAAGGCAAGTCCGACATGGCGGGCTACACCGCACGACTGCCGCTGGCGCACGAACCGGGCACGTTTTTTAACTACTCGAGCGGCACCTCGAACGTCCTCAGTCGGATCGTGGCCGACCAGGTTGGTTACGGCGACGCGTACCGCGAGTATTTGGAGCGACGACTCTTCGGACCGATCGGGATGGCGAGCGCCGTGGCGACGTTCGATCCGACCGGGGTCTTTGTCGCCTCGAGCTACGTTCACGCCACAGCGCTTGATTTCGCGAAGTTCGGGTTGCTCTACCTGCGCGGCGGTGAGTGGGACGGGAAGCAACTCGTCTCGCGCACCTGGACTGACACCGCGCAGGTCCCGCTCAGCGTGGACCAGGAGGACGGTTCCTTCTACTCCTGGCAGTGGTGGGTCACCGGTGACCAGTTCGGCACCTACTGGGCGAGTGGGTACGAGGGGCAGATGATCTGCGTCGTGCCGGCACTCGATGCGCTGGTGCTGCGCTTCGGTCATACGCTCGAGGCCAACTACCCCAACCTCGCCGAGTGGCGTAGTCGCGTCCTCTCCGTCCTTGAGCGGTCGAGTGAGTGACACACCCCGCCGAGACGACGTGCGCGTCGCGACCAATCAGCGGGAGAAAGCCACGATGTGGATGAACTGACCGGTTCTCTCGACATCGGTGACCTCATGGCCCTGGAGAAGGTCCTCGACCAACGAGCCCGTAGTGGCGGCTCGGGCGGTCACTATGGCGTGATTCTCGTGAGCATTGAGGGACTGAAGCACATCAATTCTGAACACGGCAAGAACACGGGCGACGAAGTCCTCCGAGTGCTGCGGCGCTCTCTCGGCGAGAACGTTCCCGACAGTCCGCTCGCTCGAGTTGACAGCGACAAGTTCGCGTTCTTGATTGACGATACCGAGCAGAGCGAGTTGTCGCGCATAGCCAATCAGATCAAAGGCAGCCTCAATGCGTCGCCGTGGAACGTCGACGGCCGTAGCGTCGCGGTGTCCGTCAGCGTTGTAGCGCTGACTGGACCGGTGGTGTCTCGTCTCGAGTCCCACGTGATTTGGGCAGCCCTACGGGCCCACCGGACGACGAAACTTCAGGGACTCGGCCGACGACTCTTCGATGCGGAGAACCAGGTTCGCCTGGAGCGACTGCAGGGGGAAGTCGGAGCGCTTCGCGCAACGCTCGCCTTGGCGATCTACCATCGCGATGTCCTTACTGGATTGCTGAATAGGTTGGGCTTCAAAGAGGTGCTGTCCTCGATGGAGGCGCCGTACGCACTTGCCTTCGTCGACCTCGACAATCTCCGAGATTTAAATGACACTCCTGAGCTCTTGTGGGACGCGGGAGATCAAGCACTGATCGCCGTGGCGCGAGTGCTGGAGTCGATTGCTCCTGAAGTTACTGCCATGAGGTGGGCGGGCGACGAGTTCCTGGTCGTGTTACCGGGCCTGACGGTGGAGGCAGCGAAGGAACTGCTCGAGTCTCACCTGCAGTCCTCAAGGGACAGCCTCCGTGTCGGTTCAATTCCGATCACCGTGTCCGGCGGTGTCGTCTCGGTGCAGGAAGTCGATGGCTACCAGTCGGCGTTGCGACGAGCTGAAAAGTTGGCGAAACAAGCAAAGAGGGACGGACGATCAAGAATTCTAGTCGCGCGGCCAGAGTAGGCGACTAACCGATTCCTCGTCGGAGGAGCGGTCCTATCGACAGAAGAACGACCAGTTCACACGTCGAAGGTCCGAGTTACGCACCCTCGTAGGGGAAACCAAGATCGGGGGCGCTGAAGAGCGCTTCGAACCGGAGTCCCTCCGCGGCCGTCATCGCCGCCGCGGTGCCACCGCGGTCGACGACCGCGAGGATCATGACGATCTCCGCTCCGAGTTCTTGGGCGACGTGCACCGCCTCGAGCAGGCTCGTCCCGCGGGTCACGGTATCTTCGGTGATGACGACGCGATCGCCCGCATGGAGCACCCCCGCGAGGCGACCACCCGCTCCGTGGTCCTTCACCTCTTTTCGCACACTGAACGCGTTCAGCGCGCGTCCCCGGGTGGCCGCAACCCCGGCCGTGATGAAGCTCACTCCGTCCGCGCCCATGGTGAGGCCACCGATCGCGTTGGCGTCAGTCGGAATCGCCTCAAGCACCAGCGTCGCGAGGTCCACCATCACCTCGGGCGCACAGATCGTCTGCTTCGAGTCGATGAACCAACTCGAGGTTCTCCCCGACTTCAGCGTGAACTCACCGCGGCGCACCGAGTGCTCTAAGAGATGCGCGAGCACGGCGTCGCGCGACGCGCTCACGTCAACACCACTTCGCGCGAACCCGTACGCACCCCGCCCACGATCGAGGCGTCAACTCCGTTCGCTCGCGCGAGCGTCACCGCGGCGTTCACGGCACTCGCGTCGAGGGCGAGCACCATACCGAGGCCGCAGTTAAAGACCCGCACCATCTCCTCGGCGGCCACGGGGCCGCGGCGCTGGATCTCGAAGAAGATCTCGGGCGTCGGGAAGCTCTCCATGTCGATCACCGCGTCGAGACCTTCGGGCAAGAGACGCACCACGTTGCCGACGATCCCGCCACCGGTGATGTGCGCGACCGCGTGTAACGCGGCGCCGAGTTCGTCACGGAGTGCGAGCACCGCGGGCGCGTAGATCACCGACGGCAGCAGCAACTCGTCGCCCAGGCTGTGCCCCGCGCCGGGGTAGGCCGGTGCCAAGAGCGACGCGGCGTCGCGCACTAACACGTCTCGCGCCAAGGTGTAGCCATTGGACCGTAGGCCCGGCGAGTGAAAGCCGACCAACACGTCACCCGCTTGCACGCGCTCGGCCGAGAGCACGTTGCGGCTCTCGACGATGCCGAGCGCGAAGCCCGCGACGTCGAGGTCGTCCGGTTTCATGACCCCGCCGTGCTCGGCCGTCTCACCCCCGAGCAGCGCCGCGTTCGCCTGACGGCATCCCTCGGCGATACCGGCGACCAGCACNNTCGTCGACGAGCATCGCCACGAGGTCGATGCCGACCGTGTCGTAGCGCCCGACCATCCTGGCGACTTCGAGTTTGGTGCCGACACCGTCGGCGGAGGCGACGAGCATCGGTTCGTCGTACTTGTTGGCTTCCAGTGCGAAGAGTCCCCCGAAGCCGCCGATACCGCCCACGACTCCCTTGCGATGAGTGCTGTCGACACTCGCCTTGATGCGACCGACGACCTCGTCGCCGGCTTCAATGGAGACGCCCGCGCGGGCGTAGGTCCTGGCGCCGGCGACGTCGAGCAGTCGACTCACCAGCGAGTGGCCGCCGCGCCGATGGTCACGGGGATCGGCGCCGGGTACGAGCCGGTGAGGCACGCGTCACAACACTCGCCCTCGAGCTGTATCGACGCGCGCAGGTTCTCGAGCGTGATGTACTCGAGCGTGTCCGAGCCGACGAAGTCGTTGATCTCTTCGATGGAGTGGTTCGCCGCCAAGAGCTCGTCGCGATTGGGCGTGTCGATGCCGTAGTAGCAGGGCCACGCGAAGGGTGGCGACGAGATGCGAAGGTGCACCTCCTTCGCGCCGGCGTCGCGCAACATGCTGACCAACGCCTTGGTCGTGGTGCCCCTCACGATGGAGTCATCGACGACGATGAGACGTTGTCCCTCGATGTTCTCGCGCAGCGGATTGAACTTGCGGCGCACCGCGTCGTTACGGTTGTTCTGATCGGGCGCGATGAAGGTCCGTCCGATGTAGCGATTCTTCACGAGGCCGTAGCCGAAGGGGATGCCCGAGGCTTTGGCGTAGCCCTCGGCGGCCGGCACGCCCCCATCGGGCACGCCCATCACGATGTCGGCGGGCACGTTGGACTGGCTCGCGAGTAGCTCGCCCATGCGACGTCGAGTGGTGTGGACCTGGTGTCCCATGAGGTAGGCGTCGGGGCGCGCGAAGTAGACGAACTCGAAGATACAGAGCTTCTGCTTGCCCAGGGCGGGTTCGAGCAGCTGGAGGGAACTCACCCCGTCCTTGGTGATGGTGACCATCTCGCCGGGGTCGATCTCGCGCACGAAGGTGGCGCCCACCACGTCGAGCGCCGGGGACTCCGAGGCGACGATCCACCCCTCGGGCGCGTCGGCCGGGCCGAGTCGACCCAGGCAGAGCGGTCGAAACCCGTAGGGGTCTCTGACGGCGTGAACCTGGTCGGACTCCAAGATGACCATCGAGAACGCGCCCTCGGCCCGCCCGAGCACGACGCCGAGCGCCTTCTCGAGGGCGAGGCCGGCGTCGACTTCGCGCGCGAGAAGTTCCGCGACCAGGTCCGAGTCCGAGAGCATCGAGGTGTACTCGATGCCGGCGGCGGCGGCGAGTTCCAAGGTGTTGGTGAGGTTCCCGTTATGACCGAGCGCAAAGCCCGACACCCCCGCGGAGCGATAGACCGGCTGCGCGGCCGTCCAGTTGGCCGAGCCCGAAGTGGAATAACGCGTGTGGCCGATCACCAGCGCGCCACCGAGTGCGCGCAACGTGGATTCGGCAAAGACCGCACTGACCAGACCGTTGTCCTTGACGACGGTGATCTGTTCGTTCTGGAAGGTCGCCATGCCGGCCGATTCCTGGCCGCGGTGTTGCAGCGCGAAGAGGGCGTCGAAGCAGAGGTGGGCGACGGATCGACCCGGCGCCACGATCCCGACGACGCCGCAGGCTTCCTTCATCGTCCTACAGGTTACGGGTTACGAGGGCGAACACCGGCCCAGTCTCGCACAGGCGTCTAGGGCCAGTGAGCGGTTTTACTAACCTACGGCGATGCTGGATCTGCACACCCACTCGACGTTCTCCGACGGCTCGGACACGCCCGAGGAGCTGGCGGAGAAAGCCCAGCGGCTCGGCCTGCGCGCCATCGCCCTGACCGATCACGACACGACCCTCAGCCACGACCGGATGGCCGCGTCGACCAGCGAGTTCGGCGTCGAACTCGTCCCCGGGGTCGAAGTATCGCTGCGCGACACCGAGTTCCCGATCCAGCGCGGTGGGCGGACGATCGCGCGCAGCGTCCACGT